>DATIYJ010000041.1 GCA_035517655.1 Nitrospiria bacterium
CGGTTGTAATAAATCTGGCCGATGTTGAAATGCCCGATGGCCAGATCCGGTTTGATGCTCACCGCTTTTTCGAAGGCCTCGAGAGAAAGGTCGTCCCGGCCTTCGTGCGCGTAGGCGACGCCGAGATTGAAATGGGCCATCGCAAACCGGGGCCGGAGGGCGATCGCCTTTTGGTATTCGCGAACGGCCTCCTCAAACCGGTTTTCCTGATCGAGAATGACGCCGATGGCGTCGTGGGCCTCGGGCAGACGGGGGTCGAGGTCGACGGCGCGCAACAGATCGTTGCCGCCCTCCTGAACAAGCCCCTGACCGGACAGTAGAATCCCGCGCGCGCAAAACGCCTCGGCGAACGACGGTTTGAGTTTGAGGGCGGCCGTGTATTCCTCGACGGCGACCTTCGGGTCGTTGCGGCTTTCGGCAAGCCACCCCTTGGCGAAGCGGCCGTACGCCGATTGCGGCTCCCGGGCGAGGATTTTTTGGAAGAGGTCCGTTTTCTCCGTCGGATTCTCCGAGGCGAAGGCCTGACGGAACCAGCCTCCGACCGGGTCGGCGGCGGCCGACGTCGGGATCGAGTGGATCGAGAGAAACAGAGTGAAGGCCGTTAGCGCGCGGTTGCAACGCATGGAGCTACACTACCAGAGGGGTCGGGGCATGTCAATTCAGGATTGAAGGCGTAGCCGGCTATCGAACCTTGGCTTCGAGGTCGGCCGCGATCTCCTTGGCCCGCTGATACCGTTGGTCGGCGTCCTTCGACAGGCATTTGAGGATGATCTGGTTCAAGGCCTCGGGGATCTTCGGGTTTAACGCGCGCGGAGGCGTCGGAGGCGTATGCAGGTGATGGTAGTAGACGTCGCCCTCGATGAAGGGGGGGCGGCCGGTGGCCATGCGGTAGAGGGTGCAGCCGAGGGAGTAAATGTCCGTCCGGTGGTCCACCCGTTTCCCCTGAATTTGTTCCGGAGACATGTACAGCGGCGTGCCCTTCACGCTGGTCCCCTCCATTTCCGACTCGGAAAGGATCTTGGCCAGGCCGAAGTCCATGATCTTCACCGTGTGTTCTTTGTTGATCATGACGTTGGCCGGTTTGATGTCCCGGTGGATCACGTTCTTGTTGTGCGCGTATTCCAATCCCTGGCAGATCTGTTTCGCGATGGCGACGAGGTCCTTGGTCGGAATCGAAGGGCTTTTTTCAAGCAATTCCTTGAGCGTGATCCCGTCCACGAACTCCATCACGATGTACGGCTCGACCCCTTCGGAGCCGGTGTCGTAAATGGTCACGATGTTCGGGTGGTTGATGGCGGCCGCCACGCGGGCTTCCTGGAGAAAGTTTTCGAGGACCTTCGGGTTGTCCCTCACGCTGGGGGGCAGCACTTTGTAGGCGACGATGCGGTTTAAGACCGTGTCTTCGGCCAGGTAGACGACGCCCATGCCGCCCTGTCCGAGTTTCTTGGACAGTTTGTACCTCCCCTTGGGTCCGCTGGCATCGGCGGCCTTCCGGCTCTCGGCGGCGGATTGCTCCCGCCGGAGCGCCTCCCTCGCCAGATCAACATGGTTCCGGACGTCCTTGTAGTTGTAATTCTCGGCCATCACTTTTTCAAACAGGAGCAGCGCGTTTTGGTATTCGCGGTTTTTTTCGTAGACCAGGGCGAGGTTGTAATAGGGATCTAGGTTGTCCGGCCCGATCTCCTTTTTGTTGATCAACTTTTTATACCGTTCGCGGGCCGCGTCCAGCATCCCGCGGTCCATGAAGATCTGGCCCAGAGCCAGCGACGCGGCGTAGTAGTGCTCCGACTGGGTGTCCACCTTTTGCAGGAAGGCGACGGTGTTTTCCATCCGTCCCAGCTTATGAAAGATCATTCCGGCTTCGTAATAGTCGCCGCTCTCATCCAAAAGGCGCGCGGCCACTTCATACGCGCCGGATTGAAGGTACAAGCGGGCCGCCTCTTTGTACCGTTTGGCTTTTTCGAGGGCCTGGGCGGCCAGAAGGGTGTCCCCGCTGGATTGAAAAATTTCATTGGCGCGGCCGAAATCGCCCCCCTTGATCAACATCTCGCCCGCCTTCTTCATCTCGCCGGCCTTTTCGTACAGGTCTCCGGCCTGAAGGAAGTCTTCGGCCTTTTCAAACATGCGCGCCGCCTCCAGGTAATTCCGTTCATCAAGATACATCTCGGCGCTGATGAGATGGGCTTTTTTCGCGTTTCCCATCTGTTTGTACAATTCGGCCGCCTTCAGATAATTCTTCCCTTGGTAGTAGAGGTCGGCCGCCTTCTGATAATCCTTGACCGAGAGATAGGCCTCGGCCGCGTCGGCCGAATAGCCCCCCAGGGAAAGAATTTGGGCCGCCTTGACCGGATCGCCGGCCTTGACGAACAAGCGTCCGCTGTGTTGGGCATAGGAATTGACGATCTGTCTTTGATCGGCGGTGGGCATGGTGGTCTTCATTCGGATATTCTCCTGAAGATAGAGCTTCTCGAGGAGGTCGGCGGCCTTGCCGTAGGCTTGGCTGCGTTCATAACAACTGGCCGCTTTCTGGAAATATCCGGTTTTTTCGTACAGGCGGGCCGCTTCTCCGAAGTTTCGGGCCTTTTCAAAAATCTCGGCCGCCATGAACTCTTTATTTCCGGCGAGCAGAACTTCGGCGGCCTTGTTGTAATTTCCGGCCCGTTGGTACATCGTTCCGGCCCGCTCGTAGTCGCGCGACATTTCATAGGCTCCCCCCGCGAGGGCCCAGTTTTTCTGTCGTTCGTACAGGCGGGCCAGCGGTCCGAAGGACTGTCCTTCCCGGTACATCTGGATCGCCTCGTCCACCTCGCCGGCCAATTCGTAAAGCTCGCCGGCCCGGACGGGGTTGTTTTCCCGCCTGGCGCGTTTGGCGTCCTTTAAGATCGCCCCGGTTTCGGATGAGCCGGAGTCGCCCGCCCTGGACGTCCCGCTGAAGAGCCTCTGCAGCATTCGGGCGACGACGATCATGACCACCAGCGCGGCGATCAGACCGAGGATGGTGGCGGTGTCGAAGTTGTGGATCGTTTCCTCGGCGACGGCGAGCATGTCTTTCAGACGGTCGAGATAAGGCTTGATCTGGTCCTGATCGATCGCCTGGAGAAGGGGTTGCGTCACGAGTCGACCTCGATGACTTTGAAGGCCGAATCGCCGATCCGGATGAGGTCCCCCGCGGCCAGGCGTTGGGTGCGGACCTCCCGGTCGTTGATGAGGCTGCCGTTGGTGCTTTTCAGGTCGATGAAATAGTACCCGTCCTCCCGCCGCTCGATCGCGGCGTGGTGGCGGGAGGTCTTGGGATCGTTGGTGTTGATATCGGCCTTGGTCCGGCCGATGACGGTTTTATCCTTGAGGGAATATCGGGTGCCGCTTGCTTTGCCTTCGCACATTTCCAGGCCCAGGACGGTCGGTTTTTCTTTCTTTTCGACCGGCGGAGAAAGCACCTCGGCGGCCTGTTGAAGCAGCGCCTCGTCCAGTTTCAGGGCGGTCGTATCCAGGCGGGCCAGCCGGGCCAGGTCCCCCTTCGGCGGCTCCTGCGATTTTTCGACGAACATGATCCGGCAATCGCCGATCCGGATCTCATCGCCGTCCGAGAGCGCGACGGCGGAGATTCGTTTTCCGTTGACGAGCGTTCCGTTCCGGCTCTTGAGGTCCTCCAGAAAGAATTTCCCCTGGCCTTCGCGGATGGTCGCGTGTTCCCGGGAGGCGACCGTGTCGTTGACCACCAGGTCGCAGTCCTGATTGCGGCCGAGGGTGAACCGGCTCTTGCCGATCGCTTTTTTTTCGACCGACTCTCCGCCGGCCAGAAATACCAGTTCCGGCCGTGGCCTCAGGAAGTATTCGACGATCCCGCCGGGCCATTCCGGCCATGGCAGTTCGGCGTCCTCGGCGGCCGTCACCCGGACGTCGTAGTAGGCCTGGATCGTCACGGGCTCGGGGGATTTACCGGCGTAGGCGTATTCCAGGAATTGATCTTCGTTGGAGCCGTCATCGGAAACCGAATCGGGGTCGGCGAAAAACGCCTCCTGAAGTTTTCCCTTTAAAAAATAGAAAAGGTTCAGGTCCTCCTTCCGCATCTGGCTGACGACGACTTCCCGGCCGGAGGACTTGATCTGGTGCAGCAAGGATTCCAGGTTGACGAGATCGGTCGTGCCGGAAGTCGTGGGGAGCTTCTGGGTCAGCGCCAGGAGACATTTGAAGAGCACCGGATTGGCGATTTGCAGCGTAAGGCCGGGCCGTTCCATCGAGGCCAGGCTGTGAAAATAATCCCGGAGCGTCAGGGACCGGAACCGGTCTCCTTCGAGTCGCGCGGCCGCGTAGGGACTGTTTTGCAGTATGAAAAGGAGCAGAAAGGTTGTCGCATCCTCGGCCAAGAGGATCCAGCCGGAAGGGCCGGTCTGTCCCTTGACCAATTCAAACAACGAATCAATAACGCCGGGGGAATAGGGACGACGGGTAAAAACCGTTTTCGTTTGTGGCAGCCGTGCTCGGGACATTTTCAGACAAACCACCGCATTATTTCTTCATTGTAATAAATGACCGAAAGATTGTCAACGGTCTGATTTTCCGTGATTTTTAGCGATGTCTTCGTTTTCAGGGATTTTCGTCAGGAAGGATCGGCGACGTCGTCGTTGAAGGGGCGGCCTGGAAGGTGAATATCCGCTCCCGATGCAATGTGTACATTCGGGTGCTTCCCCAAAAAGGCTGTCCGTAACGGATATCGAGCGTGAGATGGCGGACCTCCGTCTTGAACCCCTTGCTTTCCAAAAGTCGGGAGGTGGTCGGATCACGATCGGAAGCCTCGACCCGGAGCCGGATGTCTTCCGGGCGGAGTTCCAATCCGAACCGGTGCGCTTTATTCAAAAGCAAGGGCGTCAGGCCGGACTCGGTCAGGTCGCGCGCCGATTCCATGTAGGAATCAACCTCCCGGGCGAATTGCCCCCGGCTCCAGGCGGCCGTTGCGTAGGAGAAACCGAGCCCGCCCGCCGCGAGAAGCAGTCCGATCAGAACGATCTTTTTCATTTAAACCGGTCTTCCTCTTTCTCGATCTTCTCGAGCGTCTCCTGTTTTTGCTGGCATTCGACGCAGAAAGAGGTGAACGGCATGACCATCAACCTTTTTTCCAAAATTTCGCTGCCGCATCCTTCGCAGATTCCGTACGTCCCTTCCTTGAGGCGGAGCAGCGCCTCGTTGATCGCCCTCAGCGTCTTGTTCCGCATCTCGAGAAGGGACAGGTCCAGCTCCTCGGCCATGTCCAGCATGGCCTGGTCCCCGGTGTCCAGGACATGATCGATCCGCTTCTGGAGGTCGTCGCTGAACTGGTGGCCCATCTGCTCTTCCAGATTGCGGGTGACCTCTTCTTTTTTTTGCAACAGGATTTTCCGAAGGGCTTCCTGACGGTTGCCCGACGGTTTCGCGGCCTTTACCTTTTGGCGTTTGTTCGGCATGGCTTCCTCATGGGGAACGCGATGGTGGTTTGGGTCCTTCGGCCGGCCGGGCCGTCTCAGGCGGCGGCAGGACGATTTCGATTCGGCGGTTCTGGGCGCGGCCCTCCTTCGTCTCGTTGGGGGCGACGGGACGGTTGTCCGCGAAAGCGGCGGCCGACAATCGCCCGGACGGAACCCCGCCCGGTCCGGACAGATACCGGACGACGCTGACGGCCCGCGCGGCGGACAGCTCCCAGTTGGTCGGGAATTTGTTCGCGCGGCGGGATCCGATCGGGGTGTTATCGGTGTATCCCTCGATCCGGACCGGCTGGTCCGCGACCGATTTCAGAATCTCGCCCGCGCGGTCCAACAGCGCGCGACCGGCGGGCTTGATATCGGCGCTTCCGGAATTGAACAGGGCCTTTTCGGCGATCCGGATCGAAAGCCCGGCCTTCTCCTGGTCGACGCTCAGATCGCCCTTTTGGATTTCATCCCGGAAGGCATCGACCCATTTGTCGCGGATCGGTTTCAGGATCTCGGTATTCTCTTCGCCGGCCTTTTGCGCCGCCGCGAGGCGGGTCCGAACGTCGTCCAGTTCCTGCCCGCGGGCGTCGAGGGTTTGCGACAGATCCCGGACCTGACTGGACAGATTCGCGACCTCTGCGACCAGTTCCAGGTTGCGTTTGACGAGTCGGTCCGCGTCCTGGGATTCGAGCTGCCCCTTGTTCTCGCTCTCCTTGATCTGCTGGCGCAGGTCTTGGATGACGCCCTGCCGGGCGGCCACGTCCGATTTCAGGGCCGCGTTCTCGCCCTTGAGCCGGTCCAGATCGCTTCGCGCGGCCGCAAGATCCTTCAAGGCGGCCTGATGAACCGAGGACGAGACGCCGCAGCCCGATGCGAGGAGCATCGCGAGGCCCATTCCGATTTCGAACCAGGGTCGCCGCATCGGGATCCTAAAGGGTTCTGAGAAGGTCGCGGGCTTTTTGCACGATTTCTTTTTCGGTCGGGTAGACCGTCGCCGCCTCGGCCGCGTCCAGCGGAAACCAGGCGGCGTCCTCAACCTCCTGGTCGTGATCGGTCGTATCCCCCCCGCGGTAATTCATCAGGTAGAAATGAACCGTCTTGTCGATCTTGGCGCGGTCTTCCTTCGAATAAAATTGATATTCGGTTTCACCGATCTTCCGGAGAATTTCGCCCTCCAGGCCGGTTTCCTCGCGAACCTCCCGGACGGCCGCGCCTTCCAGGCTCTCGTCCGGCTCAACCCATCCCTTCGGGAGACACCAGACCTGTTTCCCGTTTTTCAGCGTTTTCCGGATCAGGGCGATCTCGATACCGGCGGCCGCCCGGCGGAAGATCACGCCGCCGGATGAAATTTGATGTATGGCGCCTCGGGGTTTCATCAGCCTTGGATTTAGGTAGGACACTATAGCATGAGACACGACGTTTGACAAGGCGCGGCGTCCGGTTTGGGGTCCCGCCCCGGGAATCGCAAAAATAATCCTTGACGGGAAACGGACGGATGCCTTATGGATATAGGTTAGGTCGGCATGGTTTCGATACAGGTTTTGGAGCGGTGGGACATGGAACGCCCCTGGGTGTTTTTGAAGATCGCGGTCATTTCCGTGATGGTCGGCGCGGCCTTGACCGGGTGCGCGGTCGGCCCGAATTTCCGACGGCCCGAGGCTCCGGGCGTCAACGGCTACACGGCCGCGGCGCTGCCGGAGGAAACGTCCGCCGCGCCCGGGAACGGCGGCGAGGCGCAGCGCTTTGTCTTAGGGCGGGATATCCCGGACCAGTGGTGGACCGTGTTCCATTCCAAGGCGCTCGACGAATTGATCCGGCGGGCGCTCGCGGACAGCCCGACGCTGGCCGCCGCGCAGGCCACGTTGCGCGAGGCGCAGGAGAACGTTCGCGCCGATATCGGCGGGGCCCTTTTTCCGACCGTGGACGGCAGCGCCTCGGCCGGACGCCAGAAGATCTCGGGGGCCGCGTTCGGCCAGCCCGATCTTCCGGGCAACCTCTTCAATCTCTACAACGCCTCGGTGAACGTCTCCTACTCGCTCGATTTCTTCGGCGGCGCGCGGCGCGAGCTGGAGGCCCTGGAATCCCAGGTCGACTACCGGCGCTTTCAACTGGAGGGGGCGTACCTCGCGCTGACGTCGAACCTCATCACCACCGCGGTGCAGGAGGCGTCGCTGCGCGGGCAGATCCGCGCGACGCAGGCGATCCTGACGGTCCAGGAAAAGCAGCTGGACGTGGTCGAGCGCCAGTTCCAGCTGGGCGGGGTGTCGCGCTCCGACGTTCTCGCCCAGCGGACGCAAATCGCTCAGACGCGGGCCGCGCTGCCGCCGCTGGAATCGGATCTTTCGCAGACCCGCCACCGGCTGGCGGTGCTGGCCGGCCGACTGCCCGTCGAAGCGGATCTGCCCGAGTTCGATCTCGACGCGTTGCAGATTCCGCAGGAGCTTCCGGTCAGCCTGCCGTCGTCGATGGTCCGGCAGCGGCCCGATGTGCTCGCGTCGGAGGCCCTGCTGCACCAGGCCAGCGCAAAGATCGGCGTGGCGACCGCGGCCCTGTTCCCGCAGATCACGCTGAGCGGCAGTTACGGGTCGGAAACCAGCCGGGTTCACGATCTCCTGAGCGGCGGCACGACCGTCTGGAGTCTGGGAGGCGGGTTGCTGCAGCCGATCTTCCACGGCGGGCAGCTGAGGGCCGAGCGGCGCGCCGCCGTCGCCGCGTACGATCAGGCCGCGGCGCAGTACCGCGGGACGGTGTTGCAGGCGTTCCAGAACGTGGCCGACGTCCTTCGCGCGCTGGAGGAGGACGCGAACGCGCTCAAGGCGCAGGCGGACGCCGAAGCGGCCGCGCGCGAGGCGCTGGACCTCGCGCAGAAGCAGTTTGAGCTGGGGGCCGTGAGTTATCTTTCGTTGCTCAACGCCGAACGCCAGCATGAGCAGACGCAGGCGGGTCTGATTCAGGCCCAGGCCGCGCGCTATGCCGATACCGCGGCGCTGTTCCAGGCCCTGGGGGGCGGGTGGTGGAACCGCGCACCGGAAAATTGAAGTAGAGGGTCTCCCCAGCGAGCAAAGCGAGCGAGAGGGGGAGGCTCCGTCTGGCTTTGCCAGCGGAGGGGGCGACGTGAGCCCCCTACAAATCAGAACGGAGATATTTCGATGACCAAGCGTATGGTGATCATGTTGTTGATCGTCGGCCTGTTGTTCGGCGCCATCTTCGGCTTTCAGGCCTTCAAGGCGAAGATGATCAAGCAGTTCATGGCGTCCATGAAAATGCCGCCGGCCACGGTCACGGCGATGAAGGCCGAACTCCGGCCCTGGCAGCCGCAACTGAACGCGGTGGGGAGTCTGCGCGCCGTGCACGGGGTCGACGTCACCAGCGAGATCGGGGGGCTGGTGCGGGAGGTGCGCTTCGCGTCGGGGGACGAGGCGAAGGCCGGCCAGGTGCTGGTGCAGCTCAACGCCGACGCGGACGTCGGGCTGCTGCGGTCCCTCGAGGCGGCGGCCGAACTGGCCCGGACCACCTACGAGCGCGACAAGGCGCAGTTCGCCATCCAGGCGGTCAGCCAGGCGGCGCTCGACGCCGACGCCGCCGATCTCAAAAGCAAGGAGGCCCAGGTGGCGCAGCAGGCGGCGGTGGTCGACAAGAAGACGATCCGGGCCTTGTTCGACGGGCGGCTCGGCATCAACGCCGTCAACCTCGGGCAGTACGTGAACCCGGGCGACAAGATCGTCACGCTCCAGTCGCTGGATCCGATCTACGTCGATTTCTCCCTGCCGCAGCAACAGCTGTCGCGCGTGAAGCTCGGACAGACCGTCACGGCGACCACCGATGCATATCCCGGCCGCGCGTTCGAAGGGAAGATCACGGCCGTCAACCCCAAGGTGGATCCGGACACCCGGAACGTGCAGATCGAGGCGACGGTCGCCAACCCCAAGCACGACCTCCTGCCGGGGATGTACGCGTCGGTGACGGTCGAGTCCGGCGCGGTCCAGTCGTACCTGACCCTGCCGCAGACCGCCGTGACCTTCAACCCCTACGGGGAAAGCGTCTACGTGATCGAGGAGGGCGCAAAAGGCGCGGACGGCAAGCCGGTCCTGACCGCCAAACAGACCTTCGTGACCGTCGGCGAGACCCGCGGCGACCAGGTGGCGATCGTGAAGGGGATCAAACCGGGCGACCTGGTGGCCACGAGCGGCCAGCTCAAGTTGAAAAACGGGAGCGCGGTGGTCGTCAACAACACGGTTCAGCCCAGCAACGACGTCTCGCCCGCGCCGACGGACCAATAACCCGGGAGCTTCCTCATGCGTTTCACGGATCTTTTTATTCAACGGCCGGTGCTGGCCACCGTCATCAGCCTGATGATTTTTGTGTTGGGCATGCGTTCGGTGGGCTTGCTGCCCGTGCGCGAGTTCCCGGAAACCCAGAACGCGGTGGTGACGGTGGCCACGACGTACACGGGGGCCGACCCGGCGCTGGTGGCCGGTTTTATCACCACCCCGCTGGAAAACTCGATCGCGCAGGCGAACGGCATCGACTACCTCACCTCCTCCAGCGCCCAGAGCGTGAGCACGATCCAGGCCAACCTGCGGCTGAACTACGATCCGAACAAGGCGCTGACCGAGATCAACACGCAGGTCAACGCGGTGCTCAACCAGCTGCCGAAGGAAACGCAGCAGCCGGTCCTGACGATCGCCATCGGCGAAACGATCGATTCGATGTACATCGGTTTCTACAGCACCGTGCTGTCGACCAACCAGATCACCGATTATCTCATCCGGGTGGTGCAGCCCAAGCTGCAGACGGTCGACGGCGTGCAGACCGCCGAAATCCTGGGCAAGCACCAGTTCGCGCTGCGCGCGTGGCTCGACCCGGACAAGATGGCGGCCTACCGCCTGACCGCGGCCGACGTGAGCAACGCGCTCGCCGCCAACGATTTCATTTCCGCGGTCGGACGGACCAAGGGGCAGATGGTCACGGTGGACCTGACCGCCGCGACCGGCCTGCACTCGGTCGATGAATTCCGCAACCTCGCGATCAAGGCGCAAAACGGCGCGATCGTGCGCCTGGGCGACGTCGCGAACGTCACGCTCGGGTCGGACGACTACGACACGGCCGTGGGCTTCGACGGCCAGACGGCCGTTTACATCGGCATCAAGGTCGCGCCGAGCGCCAATCTCCTCACGGTCATCGACAACGTCCGCAAGGCCTTCCCGCCGATCCGGGCGCAACTGCCCGAGGGGCTCGGCGGCAAGATCGTGTACGACGCGACGAAATACGTGAACAGCTCGATTCACGAGGTGGTCAGCACGCTGGTCAAATCCCTGCTGATCGTCACGCTGGTCATTTTCCTTTTCCTCGGCTCCCTGCGGTCGGTGGTCATTCCGACGATCGCGATGCCCTTGTCGTTGATCGGCGCGTTCTTCGTCATGCTGGTTCTCGGGTACTCGATCAACCTGCTGACGCTGCTCTCGCTGGTCCTGGCGATCGGCCTGGTCGTGGACGACGCGATCATCGTGGTCGAAAACGTCCACCGGCATATGGAAGGGGGAATGTTGCCCATGCAGGCGGCGCTGGCCGGCGCGTACGAGCTGGCGGGGCCGATCATCGCCATCACCGTGGTCCTGATCGCGGTCTACGTGCCGATCGGGTTCATGGGCGGCCTGACCGGGGCGCTGTTCACCGAGTTCGCCTTCACGCTGGTCGGCGCCGTGACGGTTTCGGCGATCATCGCGCTGACGCTCTCGCCGATGATGTGCTCGCGGTTTCTCAAGCCGCACGGCGGCGGGCAGGGCCGCTTCGTCCGATTCATCGACGGCCAGTTCGAGCGCCTGCGCGCCGGCTACGCGCGCCGGCTGCACGGGGCGCTCGACACCCTCCCGGTCGTCGGGGTGTTCGCGGCGATCATCCTCGGCAGCATTTACTTTCTCTACGCCAACGCCAAGAGCGAGCTGGCCCCGCAGGAGGACATGGGCGTCATCATCTCGCTGGTGACGGCCGCGCCAAACGCCACGCTCGATCAGACGCAGCTCTACACCCGGGAGGTTTACAAGACCTTCGCCGCGTATCCCGAGACCGACCACGTGTTCCAGCTCGACGGCATCAGCGGGGTCAACTCCGGGATCGCGGGGATGGTGATGAAGCCGTGGGACGAGCGGAAGCGCACCACGATGGCGTTGCAGCCGGTCGTCCAGCAGCAGCTCGGGGACATCGCGGGCGTGCGGGCGGTGGCGTTCCAGCGGCCTCCGCTGCCCGGCGGCGGGCGGGGCCTGCCGGTCCAGTTCGTGATCGGGACGACCGATTCGTACGAACGCCTGAACGACGTGTCGGTGGCGATGATGGACAAGGCGCGGGCCAGCGGCATGTTCATGTTCGTCGACAGCGACCTGAAGTTCGACAAGCCTCAGACCACGGTGCAGATCGACCGCGACAAGGCGGCCCAGCTGGGGCTGACGATGCAGACCGTCGGCGACGCGCTCGGGTCGATGCTGGGCGGCGGGTACGTCAACTACTTCAGCCTGGCCGGGCGCTCGTACAAGGTGATCCCCCAGGTGATGCAGCGCGAACGGCTGAACGCCGAGCAGCTCCGGGACTACTACATCACGACCGCGACCGGCGGGTCCGTTCCGGTCTCGACGATCGCGAGCCTCAAGACCGTTGTCGTGCCCGAGACGCTGAATCACTTCCAGCAGCTCAATTCGGCCATGATCTCGGCGGTGCCGTCCATCGGCATCACGCTGGGGCAGGCGCTGGACACGCTGGACGCCGAGGCCAGGGAGGTCCTTCCCCAGGGCTACAGCATCGACTACGGGGGGCCGTCGCGGCAGTACAAGCAGGAGTCGAGCGCGCTGATCGTCACCTTCTTCTTCGCCCTGATCATCATCTTCCTCGCGCTCGCCGCGCTCTTCGAAAGCTTCCGCGATCCCCTGATCGTGCTGGTGAGCGTGCCGATGTCGATCTGCGGGGCGATGATCTTCATCAGCCTCGGCGTCGGCGGCTCGACCCTCAACATCTACACCGAGGTCGGTCTGGTGACGCTGATCGCGCTGATCAGCAAGCACGGGATCCTGATCGTGCAGTTCGCCAACGACCTGCAGCGGGAGGGGCGGAGCAAGCGCGAGGCCGTGGAGACGGCCGCCGGCATCCGGCTGCGGCCGATCCTGATGACGACCGCGGCGATGGTGCTCGGGGTGTTGCCGCTGATCACGGCCTCCGGCGCCGGCGCGGTGGGCCGCTTCAACATGGGCCTCGTGATCGCGGCCGGCATCTCGATCGGCACCCTGTTCACGCTGTTCGTGGTGCCGGCGATGTATATGTTCCTCGCGACGGACCGGACCCGGGCGGGGGCGGCCGTCCCGAAACCGCCGGCCCTGGCCGCCGGAGCTTGACGGGGCGGGCCGGGCCCGCCACATTTTTCTTGACAATGCAGGGCCGGTTGGGTTTTGCTATCCCTTGAGAGATCATCCGGGCGTCCCGTACAAGGCGCTTTTAATAATAATCAAAAGAGGAGGCTTCCCATGCGCGCGTTCGCATATTACGGTTTGGCCGTAATCCTGACGGCGTCATTCATGTTTGTTTCGGTCCAGGGCATAAAGGCCGCCGAAAAGAAAACGGAGCCGGCCTTGGAAGTTCCGGCCGCTTCGGCCGGGGCGGGGCATAATGCGGAAGGCATCAAGCAGTACAACATGGGCATGTGGAAAGAGGCGGAAATGCATTTCGGCGAGGCGGTCAAGGCCGACGACAAATCCGCCGAGGCGCATTACAATCACGCGCTGTCTTTGGATAAATTGGGCAAGCACAAGGAGGCCACGGAAGAGTTCGACCAGGCCCTCAAGCTGGCCCCCGACAACAAAGCCATCGCCGATTCCCCGATCCTGAAGGCCCATCTGCAGAAAATGAAGAAGATGGAGAAGCCGATGGAGCAACCGAAAGAATCCTATTAGGATCGTAATCGTCGACGATTCGAAGGGCCCGGGGGAGATTTCCCGCCGGGCCCTTTTTTCGTTTCGGACCCGGCCGCGGCCTGTTTTCGGAGGCCGTGAACGGCGCGGATGATTGACAGCTTTCGGAGGGACCGTTATCATTAAAGGGAACGCCATCCACCCACAGAGTCTCCGACCATGGATTTTCATCAGGACGTCTTAAAGGAACTCAATAAAAATATCACGCTCTCGGAGAAGCTGGAATCGATCCATAAGGTATTGAAGAACCGCTTTCCCTTCATCGACCGGATCTCCGTGGCCGTCTACGATGCCAAGACGGACCTGTTGAAGACCTTCAGCCACAGCAGCGGCCGGCAGGCTCCGCTGGTCCGTTATGAGGCGAAGATGGGGGAGTCGCGCTCCCTCACGGAGATCCTTGATACCGGCGCGCCGCGCGTGATCAACGACCTGGCCGTGTTCGATCACCCGGAACGGGAGCACACGAAGCGGATCGCGGCGCGGGGCTACGCCTCCAGCTACACGATGCCGATGTACGTCAACGGGGCCTTCTTCGGTTTCGTCTTTTTCAATTCCCGCAGGAAGAACGCCCTCGAGCCCGAAGTGCTCCATTACCTGGACGTGTTCGGCCATCTCGTCTCCCTCACGATCGTCAACGACCTCATGACGATCCGGACGATGCTGGCGACCGTCAAGGCCGCGCGGGACATCAGCGCCCACCGGGACATGGAGACGGGGGCCCACCTCGACCGGATGTCCCATTACGCCCGGCTGATCGCGAGGGAACTGGCCGAAAAATACGGCTTCGACGACGAATTCATCGAGCATATCTTTTTATTCGCGCCGCTTCACGACATCGGCAAGATCGGCGTGCCGGACGCCATTCTCCGGAAGCCGGCCAAGCTGACCGAGGAAGAGTTCGAGCTGATGAAGTCGCACACGCTGAAGGGCCGCCAGATGATCGACGCGATGCTGAAGGACTTCGGGCTCGATTCCTTCCAGCACATCGACGTCATGCGAAACATCGCCGAGTACCACCACGAGATGATCGACGGCATGGGCTACCCCGATGGCATGAAAGGGGACGAGATTCCGATCGAGTCGCGGATCATCGCCGTGGCGGACATCTTCGACGCCCTCACCAGCCGACGGCCCTACAAGACGGCCTGGACGAATGAAGAGGCCTTCGCGATGCTGCGACAGCTTTCGGGGATGCAGCTGGACCCGGACTGCGTCGCGGCGCTCGTCAGGAACGCCGACCGCATCGATGAGATTCAGAAACGCTTCCGCGAAAATCCGTTCGCATGATTGGTAGGGGCTTGCGTCGCCCCCTCCGCCGGCCCAGCCGGACGGAGCCTTCCCCTCTCGCTCGCGTTGCTCGCTGGGTAGACCTCTAATTAGAAGTGACTTTCCTAATGTTACATTCGGCGGGTCCTGTCCTTCGGTTGGATCGCGAGCCGTTTGGGGCCGGACCCTTCGGCTCCGGCGGCTTCCGTTCGATTGGGCCCTGCCGGCGGGTGGCCGCAGGCGGGGCTGCCGAAGGACAGGACCCGTCGAATAGATCTCTTTTACGGTTTCCGGGAAAAGTCGAAGGCGTTCAAGATGTTGTTCGCTTTTGCGTCGCGCGGGCCGAGCGGCTTAAGGTCCCAGCGGGACTCGATGAATTTCAGGATCGACGTGGTGTCGTAGGGGGTGTGGTCGACGAAGCCCCGCTTGGCGTAGGGCGAGACGATGATCGCCGGGACGCGGGTGCCGGGCCCCCAGCGGTCCGCGACGGGCGGCGCGACGTGATCCCAGCGGCCGCCGTTCTCATCGTAGGCGATGACGACGGCGCTTTCCTTCCAGTAGGGGCTTTCCATCACGGAATCCACCAGGTGTTTCACGTAGGCCTGGCCCTTGAGAAGGTCGGCGTAGCCGGGGTGCTCGTTTTCGGAGCCGATCGGCTTGACGAAGGACACCGCGGGCAAGGTCCCGTCCTTGAGCGCGGCGAGGAAGTCCGAGACGTCGCGCAGATGCTCGGCCTTGGCCGGCGTGCCGTCGGCGTACGCGGCGAAATAGTTGAAGGGCTGATGATGATACTGGAATAGTTTATCCGGCTTCCCGGCCATCGCGTCGTTCCAGCCTCCGGAGTACCAGGCCCAGGAGATCCCCTTTTCGCTCAGCCGGTCGCCGATCGTCGGCATCGTCTGGCGCGGCAGCAATTTTTCCGGGTCGGCGAGGCCGGCGGGACGGGGCCGGTTGAGGGGAAAGACGGTGTTGACTGCGTAGCCGTCGGGCGTGACCGCGCCGTCTTTCTCAAGACGGCCGCGGGCGTCCAGTCGAACGACCTCGCCGCGCGGCGGGTGGGGCCACCGTGGCGTGCAGGCGCAGACCAGCCAGATGTGGTTGAGAAAGGATCCGCCGAACGCGGCGTGAAAGAAGCGGTCCGCGAGGGTGAACCGCTGGGCCAGCTGGCCTTCCGGGCCGTCGCTGACGTCGTAGTAGCCCATTGCGAGGCCGGCCGCGTCGCTCCACGCGACGAACTTGTCCATCTTTCCGCCGTCGATCTGGTACTGCTCCTGATAGAAGCGGTGGACCAGGTCGCCGGTTTTCATATTGGGCAAAACGTAGTCGCCCGCGTCGAAGGGCCCGACCGGAAGGTCCTTCGGGAAGCGCGGGTCGGGACCCGGCGGCTTCCGGGTCGTATCGATCGGCTGCGGCAGCGTTCGATACGGCCGTCCGTCCTTCATCACCTGTTTTGCCGCCCTCCCGGCACGGGCAAGGCCGTCCGCGCCGGGGAACTTCCCGTACAGGCCGTCGAAGCTCCAGTTCTCCTGATAGATCACGACGACGTGGTTGATCTTCTTCAGGCCGGAGGCCGTCGCGCCTCCGCCGGGCGCGGCCGCCCGAAGACCGGAAGCGGAGAGGATCGCGGCCGCGATCCCGGCGATGAGGAGAAGGCGCGGTCCGTGCCGCGCTGCGAAGTTCATGGATCCCTCGTCAGCCATTATAATTCGCGACGACGCCGTCATGCGCGTTAAAGGCCTCGAGCCGGCGCTTTGACCATTCGCGCGCCTGCTGTTCCGTCATGATACACATCTCCGGTCGATTTGGCTGTGAGGTTGGGCGACAGAGAATAGTTCTCTGCCCCGTTTTTAGTCAGGGGCGTCGCCGGCCTCCGGGTCCTCCTCGTCCTCCTCCTCGATCTTCGCGTGGACGGGCTTCATTGACGTTGATCGCTCGGCCTTTTAACTCTTTTCCGTTCATGCCCTCGATCGCCGCCTGGGCCTCCGAAGCGGCGGGCATCTCCACAAACCCGAACCCTCGGGACCCTCCCGTGAACTTATCCTTGACCACCTCGGCCGATTCGACTTTTCCAAAGGACTCGAAGGCCTGGCGCAACTCTTCATCCGCGACGTCGCGGGATAAATTGCCCACAAAAATTTTCATCGATTCTCCTCTCCTGTTAAGGTCCGGTTCATGACGCCCAAGCGGAGCGCCGCGCAATGGCTGCATTTGGGGCAGCCGAAAAAGATAAGCATTCGGGCGCTCATTTATTCAACTCGGCCAGGAAAGTCGCCCCGTACCGAGCGAGCTTCTTCGGCCCGACCCCGCTGATCCGAAGCAATTCGTCTTCCGTGGAGGGGCGTTGCGCCGCCATTTCGAGCAGGACCGCATCGCTAAAAACGATGTAGGCCGGGAGGCCCTTCTCATCCGCCAGGCGCTTTCGCAATACCTTCAAGCGGGCGAACAGGGCGCCGGCCGCGTCGGGAATTTCATCCGACGGAACGGCGATACGCTTTTTGCTTCGAGGAAGCGGGCGATGCGCCGCCGCGGATGGAAGCGTCTCCAGCAGGTCCCACTTCCCGCAGACATCGCACGAGGCGCCGCAAGGCGCGAGGGTCTCGCCGAAGTAGGAGACCAGACTTTGATGCCGGCAGGAGTTGCGTTCGGCCCAATGGAACATCTCCCGCGTCTGCGCCTTCACCTTGTTTCGGAGTCGATCATCCGCGAGGTCGTCCAGGAAGCGGTCGTAGCTTAAGACCTCCGACCAGGAGTAAAAGAGGATGCAATCGCTTCCCACCCCGTCCCGGCCGGCGCGACCGATCTCCTGATAGTAGCCCTCGAGGCTCTTCGGCATGTCGCGATGGATCACATAGCGGATGTTCGATTTGTCGATCCCCATGCCGAAGGCCACCGTCGCCACCATCACCTCGGCGTCGTCCCGTTGAAAAGCCTCTTGCGATCGGGACCGAAGGTCGTTCTCCATCCCGGCATGATAGGGCAGGGCGCGAACGCCGCGCGACGATAGAAACGCGGCGGTCTGCTCCACGCTCCTCCGGCTGAGACAATAGATGATCCCCGACTGTCCGGCGCGGGATTGAACCAGCCGCAGTATATCTTCCTTGGTCTCTCTTCCATTTCCCTTCTTGTAAACATGAAGGCGGAGATTCGGACGAAAGAACGATCCGCGGAAGCGGAGCGGCGCGACCATCCCCATCTGCCGGATGATGTCGACCGAGACCTCTTCGGTCGCGGTCGCCGTGAGCGCCAGGACCGGAACATCCCCGAAGCGGGACTTCAGCCCCGAGAGGTTTCGATACGAGGGCCGGAAGTCGTGGCCCCATTGGCTGATGCAATGGGCCTCGTCGACCGCGATGAGACGGATCCGGCAGGTCGACAAAAAATTAAGGAGAGGACCCTCCAGGCCCTCCGGGGCGGCGTAGACCAGATCATACTCCCCCGCCGATAATCGCGCCGTCCGCTCCCGACGCTCCGCGGGGGTCAGGCTTGAATTGATGAAGGTCGCCCGAATTCCGATTTCCGTCAAGCCGTCGACCTGATCCTTCATCAAGGCGATCAACGGTGAAATCACGAGGGTCGTCCCGGAAAGGATCCGGGCCGGGATCTGATAGGTCAGCGACTTGCCCGCCCCGGTCGGCATCACTCCGATACAATCCCGCCCCGAGAGAACCGCCCGGATGATCTCTTCCTGCCCCGGTCGAAACGAGGGATAGCCGAAGGTCGACTTTAAGACTTCCCGAGGCTCGGGCGCGGAGGATCTCGCCGGGGGAGGGGCGGAGGAGGACAGAATCTGCAGGGAGGCGATCAGGGACGGACTGAAGAGCCGCGGTTCCGACCGGAAAAGGTCCCGCAGCCGATCGAGCCGCTCATCGAAGGATCGGCCGATCTTGGGATCGTCGGCCTTCTCCAAGGCGACAAGACGCGCCAAGGCCTCCACCTCCTGCGCCACCTGATCTTGGGACCATGGGTTAGACATCAGCGATGAGCTTAAAGGAGACGCGGAAAAAACTCAAGGGGATAAAATTTTCCGGTCACGGATCGAAAAATATTTCAGTCCGTCCCACATCCCGGCGGCAACGGCCCCACCGGCTCCGGTGCGGGGGAGCAATGTCGTTTTGCAAGACCTGACCCCACGCCTTTCGGGTTATTGGCTTATTTCCTTGCTCCCAACAGATTGAATTGGTCGTTAAAAACAATATTGGCAAGAAACCAATCGGATTTTGGTTTATAAAAATAGAATTCCCAAATCGTTGGTCCCTTCTCCGACTTTAGAACATAAACATAGCGGACGATGGACGTGCCGAATCGTTCTTCATGGATTAACTCACGCCCTAGAACCTTCCCATAAAGTCCCAAGGCCGTCTGGGTTTGCTGCTTCAAAAGCGTGACTGCCTGCGGTTTGTCTGTTGGGATACTCGAACCCACAAAGAGTTGATCATAGGCGCTACCGATATGACCTTGGTGTACCTCATTAAGAAAAGTCTCTACCATGGCCTTTGGCAATCCGTCATCCGCGGCGTAAGCACTGATCGGACAGAAAAGTAAAATTGCGAGAAAAATTCCTTTCTTCATTTCGCCTCCTTTCAGCTTCGTGAAAACCTGAGGCTAAAGCCGATCTGCATCCGCCCCCCTTCCACGGCCTATATATATAATAGATACAGATCGAATATATTGCTCCTTTTAGGTGGGCCCTCGGGTCATTTCCAGGCGAGAATCTTCGGCTCCTTTCGGGAGGTGGGAGGCGTCTCGCCGCTCGGGTGGCCGACGATGATCGGGGCGAAGGCCGTGAAGCCGGCCGGGATCCCTATCTCCGTTTTTATCCCGGGATTGTTCAGGGCCGGAAGCGCCGAGCCGATGACGCAGCTTCCGAGTCCCATCGAGCAGGCGGCGAGCATGAGGTTCTCGGCGGCCAGCCAGCAATCGGCCGCGATGAACGGGCCGGTCGTCACGGCGCCGATGACGATGAGCGTGCCGGCGTTGTAGAAGAGGTTGAAGTCCGGCCGCCCGAAAATCTCAAGCGCGTGGCCGCCCCGGTCGAGATGGGCGCGGTGAACCTCCTCCGCGAAGAGCGGCTTGGCCCGATCCGAGATGCGCTTCAGCGCGCTTGCGTCCTGGAGGATCACAAAGGCCCAGGGCTCCTCATGCACCGCCGTGGGGGCGCGAACCGCGGCGGCGAGCAGCGCGCGGACGGTGTCCCGGTCGAGCTTACGGGGCGAGTAGTCGCGAACGGAGTGCCGGTTGTGGATCGCGTCCATGATGTTCATAACGGAATCGGATAGGGTCATGATGTTCTCCCTTCAACGATAAATCGTTTCAATCTGAGGTTTGTGATGGATCGGGCCGGCGGAGCGGGCCGGTGAATCATGGATAGAATGGAAGGGGAGCGCGCGAGCATAAGGGGAAGCCTCCGGAAGCCGGGTCGAGGGTCGGGGCCTTGTTGTAGACCGCGGCTCAGGCCGGCCTTGAATCATTCCAGAATATACCGGATACGGAAAAAAAGAGCAAGAACGACGGTGAAAAAGACCGAGCCGGTTCAGGGACGATTTTTACCGCAGCCTTGTCCGGGCACCGTGTCGTCGCAAAGGTAGAACCGCTGCAGGTACCGTGTCCAGTCCTCGATCGTGGCGTCGTCCAGACCGGGGGACCGTCGCGCCCGGATCACACGGTGCAGGCCGTACCGGCCTTGAAACACGCGGTAGACGTCGGCTTCTTCCATCGGGACGGCGGGGTTAACGCCGGGGTATCGGTCGCACGCGATGTAAAAGATGACGGAGGGGTAGGGCCCCGCGCGATCCTCATCAAGCTTTCGGAAGGTCAGGGTGTTCGCGCATCGGTTCCGGGCCGAAGCTTTTGTCGCGTCCATCACGGCCGCGGGATCGGGAACGACGGAGAAAGTCTCGCCGCCGTCGTAGGCGTACACCTTCGAGGTTCGCCAGTCCGTCCGCATCGTCAGCAGATCCGTCCAGCTCGTCACGGTTTCCGGGGGCAGCACGTATTCCGCGATGTCCACGTTCAAACGGGAGGTGGCGTGACCCAGGACCCACGGTTCCTTCACCCACCGGTCCATCATCACCGTCTCGGACGGCGGACTCTGGCGCAGCGAGGCGACCTCGTTCGTCAGTTCGACCGGGATGTACTCGACGGGGAATTCGAGCGGAGATTCGACGGCGCGCTCGGCGCAGCCTCCGAGAAGGATGACGATCAAGGGACCCAGGGCCGGCCGAAACGCGGTCTTCCGATTCATGGCTGAAACCGTTTCTAGCGATGACGATCACGGCCCGGGAATTATTTCTTGTGTTCGGGGATATCGTGAGCGCTGCTGTCCTTGCCGGCGATGAGGTCCATTTGATACTTGATGATTTCGGGATAAATGCCCTGCTTGAATTCCGGCAACGCGCCCAGTTCGGTGAATTTCGCCTTGGCCTCGTCAAAACGTCCGAGGCGGCGCGCAAGTTCACCCGCGAGCAACTGGGCGGTTTCCCATGTCCGGTCCCCTTCCTTCTTTCCGGCCGCCAGATACTTTTGGAAATGCTGCAGACTCAAATCGAGATATTGCTTTTCCTTTTCGGGCTGGTTTTCCACTTCCCATGAGGCTTCCAGATAGGTGTTGCTGATGTTCCATTCCGTGTTCCCCATGTATTCGAAGGTCTTTGCAAGCAGGAAGTAGGGCGTGTTGTCCTTCGCCAGATTCTGATAGTCCTGGGAAAGGACGAATTTCTGAAGGCGCTCCTTCTCGTCGGCTGTAAAGTCCTTTTTGTAAACGACAAAATGATTCGTCGGGCATACGGGAATTCGACGCGGGACCTTGAAGAACCCGATCGGTTTCAAGTCGAGCCTCATGCCGAGCCGGGCCCCGGACGGATCGACGGGGGTCTTAAATTTCGTCCCGTCCAGAGGGCAAGTGACTTCCACCTCGGTGTCCTCGGCGGCGGCCAGGCCGCCGATGAAAATCAACAGTACAACAAGCCAAACCCATCTGCGCGGTTTAACCATCGTCATTTCTCCTCTGCATTCGCCCGTCTCCGGGGCGGGTTCGCGATATCCCGCATGATCGGTGAAACGTCAATAAGACATGTCCGATGTCATTCTTATATAATCCGCTTTCAAAAATAAGTCAATATTCGGTGACGAAGCAGCTCTGTATTTCTTCGCCCTGCGCGCCCGCTCAAAATTCCCAGACCAGGATGAGCCCCCGAGGGAGGGGCCAGATGTGGATCGACACCGGAGGAGTCCACTTCTTGTCGGCCACCCAGTAGCCGATGGAGCTGCCGATGCCGGCGCCGAGAATCACATCGGACAGGTAATGCTTGTCGTCGTAGATGCGCGAGAAGCCGGTCCCGGCGGCCATGGCAAAGAGGAAGGGAGTCTGCCAGTAGCCAAGGGTCGAGCGGAAATCCGCGTCCAACACGGACGCCATGGTGAAGGCCTCGGTGGTGTGGTCCGACGGGAAGCTTTCGTGGCCTTTCTTGAAAATGAACGGATGAAAGGCCAGCGCCCGGTCATGGTACAAAGGCAGCGCGCGGCCGCTGACCTTCGTGATGAGGGGCGTGACGAGGCCCGCGGCCAGGAAGCTCGCCTCCATGCCGTCGGCGGCGGCCCTTTTAACGGGTCCGAAATTGGAAACCGTCCCCAGGCTCCAGAGGTAGGCCTCCAAGGGCACCTGATAGTGGTAGTCTCCGAAGGAGGTCGAAAGATTGCTCAAGGAATGGTAAAAATCGGTCCGGTGCCCCTGGACATCCGTTTGAAATTCGCCGTCGTGGGCGAGGGCGAACCAGGTGGCGGCCATCACCCCTCCGGTGAGCATCCATTGTGTGCCGGAGAAGCCGATCGGTTGGGCGGGAAGCTCCCGAAGGTCGATCCAAAGCCGCACGGGGTAATCCACGGAGGGGGCCTGGTTCTCCTCGGCGTAGAGAAGGGAGTCCCGGTATGACACCAGGGCCAGGAAACAGAAAAAAAGTAAGATGTCTCGCGTCATCTTTTGGGGTGATCAAAGGCGACGGCCGTCCCGGCCGGTCCGCACGAATCCATTTCGCAAGCCAACGGCGGGTCAATCAAAATATACCGGAGGCATGAAAAAACGTCAAGACGGGGCCCGGGCCGGCGGTTCGTCATCGGAACGACCGCCGCTTCGCGCGCGCGGTCGGTGTCGCGTTCCACGGATCGTCGGGCCACGGATGCCGGGGGTAGCGGCCTTTCAATTCCTTCTTCACCCCGGCGTAGGTCCGTTCCCAAAACCCCCGCAGATCCTGGGTGACTTGAATGGGCCGGCGGGCGGGCGAGAGGAGATGCAGCGTCACGGGAATTTTCCCGAAGCCCACGCGCGGCGTGTCGGCCGATCCGAACATCTCCTGCAGCTTCACGGCCAGCGCCGGCGGTTCTCCCGGCCGGTATCGAAGCTGCAGCCGCGACCCGGAGGGAACCGTCAGGTGCGTCGGCGCGCCCTCTTCCAGCCGCTGTCGAAGCTTTAAGTCCAAGCGGGCCTTCAGAATCGCGGCAAGGTCCAGCCGGTCGAGATGCTCGCGGCGGACGACCTGCCTGCCGGCAGGCACGGCGCCGCCCAGATAAGGCCCGATCCATTCCTCGATCGTTTCTTGCAGCGCCGCGTCGGAGATATCCGGCCAGCCTTCCTGCGGGAACCATTGCCTAAGCGAGAGGACCCGAGCCTGATAATCGCGCGCCTCGCGAGACCAGGGGAGGGCCGCCACTCCCATGCTTCGGACGCCTTCCAGCGCGGCGGCGCGCAGCTTCTCCGGGTCCGGATCGGGGATCGCGCCGCTTCCGATAAGCAGTTGGCCCAGCCGCTCTTGGCGTTGCGCGATGATTTTTTGCCGCTGCGGATCCCAACGAACGACCTCTTCCGTTATGAACGCGTCGGCCAGCCCCCGCCGCAACGCCTCGATCTCGACGGCGGCGGCCAGATGGATCGTCCCCTCCGTCTCCTGCCTGCCGGCAGGCACGGCGCCCGCGTCGAGACTGGCCGCGACGAGATACGGCGGCCGCATCCGGTGCTCCTCCTTCGGCAGCCGCGCGCCGCGTCCGGAGGCGAGCCGGTAGCGGACGTCGCCGGGGGAGCGTTGCTGCGCGATCCGGTCCGGATAGGCGAAGGCCAGAAGCAAACCGGTTTGATCGAGGTCCCCCGCCGTCCCGGTCGTTTGATTCCGAACCAGACGAAGAAGCTGTCGCGCGGCCTGGTCGACGCGCTGGCAGGCGGCCGGATCGGCCCCGAACGACTTCGCGCCGCCCCGTCCGCGCGCGCGGAAAGCCCTCAGCGCCTCGATGCGAATCAGAAAATCGGCAGAACGCCGGCCGTCGCCCGCGAGCACGTCTCTCTCCGAGAGAAGGGCCGCGACATCGCAAGCCAGCGGAGCCAGCCCCGTCGCGCCGGCCCGCTGGACCATATGGGCGAGACGGGGATGGAGCGGCCACGCGGCCATCGCCCGCCCGGCCGCCGTGATCGCGCCGGCCGGATCGAGCGCGCCGAGCTCGGTCAGAAGACCGCGCGCCCGGGCCAGCGCGCCCGCGGGCGGCGGGTCGAGCCACGACAGGGTCTCGGCGTCGTGCGCGCCCCATTGCGCCAGTTCCAGCGCCAGCGGCGTCAGATCGGCGGCGCGGATTTCCGGGACCGGCCGGTCCGTCAACCCGCGCTGGGTCGCCTCGCTCCAGAGACGGTAGCAGACGCCGGGGCCGAGCCGTCCGGCCCGTCCGGCGCGCTGCTCGGCCGAGGCGCGGGAGACGCGCATGGTCGTAAGCCGCGTCAGCCCGGTCCGCGGATCGAACTCGGGAACCCGGACGAAGCCGGAGTCGATCACGACCCCGATGCCTTCGATGGTCAGGCTGGTCTCGGCGATCGGCGTGGCCAGGACGATTTTGCGCCGGGCGCTTGGGTTCGGTCGGATCGCCCGGACCTGCGCCTCCCAGGGGAGATCGCCGTAGAGCGGGTGGACCCCGACCGGCGCGCCCCCGCCCGCCGGACCGGCAGGGGCCAGCGCCGCCTCCAGCAGTTCCTGCGTTCGACGGATCTCCCGGGCTCCCGGTAAAAAAACCAGCAGGTCGCCGTTGTCCTGTTTCAGCGCGTGCAGCACGGACTGTTTTACGATCTCCGGAATCCGGCCTTCAAGATCGCGGGGATCGTGCGCCGCGTAACGAACCTCGACCGGAAAGCTGCGCCCGCGGCTGCTCAGGACCGGCGCATCTCCGAGGAGCGACGAGACGGCCCGGCCGTCCAGCGTCGCGGACATCACGAGAAGCTTCAGGTCCTCGCGCAGCAGGCGGCGGCTGTCGATGCAGAGCGCCAGCGCCAGGTCGCCGTGCAGATGCCGCTCGTGAAACTCGTCGAAGATCACGAGTCCGACACCCTCCAATCCCGGATCGGACTGGAGCCGGCGCGTGAGGATCCCCTCCGTCAGCACCTCGACGCGCGTTTTCGCCGATACCTTCGAATCAAAGCGGATGCGGTAGCCGACCGTCTCGCCGACGGGTTCGCCCAGAAGCTCGGCCATCCGCGCGGCCGCGGCGCGCGCCGCCAGGCGTCGGGGCTCCAGCATCAGGATCGACCGGTCCGCAAGCCACGGCTCCTCCAGCAAGGATATCGGAACGACCGTCGTCTTTCCGGCGCCGGGCGGCGCCTGCAGGACGGCGGACGGGCGGGCCTTCAGCGTTTCCCGCAGCGAGGGGAGAATCTCATGAATCGGCAACGGAACGGTTGAGCGGCTCATCGTTTTGAATCAGGGAGGATCGACACTCGGACATTGTAGTGGGATTTTTCCGGGAATGCGAATAAAATATTGCGAACCGATCCGCAATTCATTATACTTAAAACCAACGACGGATTCGAGACGGCCGCTTGATCCGGCCTCCCCGCGCTTCCATCGTGTTCATCGCGCCGGTATTCGGCCCGTTTCTCCGAAGATTATCCTTCATCGTGGTCAACCTGAAGCCGAATTTTTAGGAGACACCGAGGTTCCGATGTCGTACGCCGTCCTAGAACGCTTGGCGCTGCCCCTGATCCTCTTCGTCTCGGTCTCGGCCGCCGGCCTGCTGCTGCGCGCGTGGACTCTGCACCTCCTCCAGCGGTGGTCCCGGAAAGTCCAAACTGCGCCGGCCGACATCGTTTTCCACGCCGTCCGGCTTCCTTCCTTTTTGTGGATCATCGCGATCGGACTGTACGTCACCGTCGGGACCTCCGAGCTGCCCAGGGACGACATCGGCTACGCCTTCAAGGTCCTGCACGTGCTGGTGATTGTGTCCGTCACGCTCGCGGTGGCCAATCTCGCCTCGCGCCTGGCGATCTACTCGGTTCGCGGGACCGAAATTTCGATCCAGGCGACCGGGCTCACGCGGGGCCTGGTCAAAGTCGTCGTGATCACGACGGGGATATTGGTTCTTCTGGACACGCTGGGAATCTCGATCACCCCGCTGCTGACCGCGCTGGGCGTCGGCGGTCTGGCCGTCGCGCTCGCCCTTCAGGACACGCTGGGCAACATGTTCGCCGGCGTCCATATCTTGATGGAAAAATCGATCCGCGTCGGCGACTTCATCCGGCTTGAAACCGGCCAGGAAGGCTGCGTGGCCGACATCGGATGGCGGACGACGCGGGTGAGGATGGCCCCGAACAACGTCGTGATCATTCCCAACTCGAAGCTCGCCCAGAGCGTCGTGACGAACTACGATCTGCCCGGCAAACCCATGGCGATCCAGCTTCCGGTCCGCGTGAGCTACGCGTCCGACCCGGACCAAGTCGAGCGGGTGCTGATCGACGAAGCGGCCCGGGCCGCAAAAGAGGTGCGGGGGATGCTGCCCGATCCGGCGCCGGCCGTGCAATTCATCCCGGGCTTCGGGGAGTCTTCCATGGACTTCACGCTGACCTGCCAGGTCGACCAATACGAGTCCCAGGGTCCCGTGCTGCATGAATTGCGGAAACGGATCTTCAAGCGCTTCAAGCGGGAAGGGATCGAAATCCCGTTTCCGATCCGGACCGTCTATATAAAGCGGGACGAACCCGGGGGTGACCCGTGACGAAGCCGGACGATCGGGCCCGGCGGCCGTTTCGATTTTTTGAATGCACCGGCCTGATCCGGCCGACGGGAAAGCACGCGCAGGATCTTTCCGAGCTGCTCTCCCTGATCCGCATTGTGGACCCGGGCGTCATCTATCACCACACGCATCAATATTTTCTCAAGGCGGCCGTCGAGGCGCCCGAATATTATAATGACTTCGCGGTATGGGCCGCCCGGAGCCTGGAGGAGCGGGCTCTCGCGGAAAAACTGGCGAATCTGGACCTGTACGCCTTCTCCGGGATCGAAAAGGTCCGCGCCGCACTGACCGAGATCGTCGTGTCGTACCTGGGGGAGAATCCCGCGCCCCGGCCGGCCCGCCCCGGCGACGCGTTCTACTTCAACGACGCGGTCACGATCGTCGCGGAGAGCGGCTTTGCGGCCGAGAGCCTCCCGGCGTTCCTCGAGGCGCTGGATCGCGTGGGAACCAGCAGCGTCTATTTTCATTTTTTTGAGGCGCGCTTCCGTTTGCGGCGTCCGGCGGACGACTTCTCGATCTGGATCGAAGGCGATCTGGGCCGCCCGGATCTCGCGCGGAAGATCCGCGGGCTGGATCCGTACCAGTACAGCCTTGAGGGACTGCGCGGCCGGATACGATCGCTGCTTCGCCCGGACCCTGCGGGGGGTGTTTGATGAAAGGACTGTCCGACTACAACGGCATCGCCGAACCGGAGGATCTCCGGTTGTTGACCCGGCTGGGGGAACGGCTCCGCGGCCGGTCGTTCCTGCATGTCAATTCCACATCGGTCGGCGGCGGCGTGGCCGAAATCCTCCACCGTTTGATCGCCCTGTTCGTCGATCTGGGCGTCGCGGCCCGATGGGAAGTCATCAAGGGCGATCAATCCTTCTTCGAGGTGACCAAACAGATCCATAACGGGCTTCAGGGCCAGGCCGTCGAAATGAGCCCGCGGATGTGGGAAATCCACCGGGAAGTGAACGAGGCCAACGCCGGACAGATGGATCTGGACGCCGACCTTGTTTTCATCCACGACCCGCAGCCCGCGCACCTGATCGGGCATCGCAGGCGCGGGGTCTGGGTCTGGCGCTGCCATGTGGACGTGTCCCATCCGCATCCGCCCGTGTGGGAGCGGCTGGCGGCCGACGTCGGCCGGCACGCCGCCGCGATTTTCTCGGGGGCCCAGTTCGCCCAGCAACTCGCCGTTCCCCAGTTTGTCGTGCCGCCGTCGATCGATCCGTTGAGCGAGAAAAATCGAGACCTGACCGATCCGGAAGTTCAGGCGGAGCTCGAGGCCCATCAGATCCCCCGGGACAAGCCCATCCTGCTCCAGGTCTCCCGGTTTGATCGTTTCAAAGATCCGGTCGGGGTCGTTCAGGCCTATCGCATGGTGAAGCGGTATTATGACTGCCGGCTGATCCTGGCGGGCGGGACCGCGACGGACGATCCGGAAGGGGAGGGGATTCTGGCCCGCGTGCGCGAAGAGGCTCAGAACGATCCCGACATACGGATTCTGTTGTTGCCTCCCTTCAGCGACCGGCTGATCAACGCGCTGCAGCGGGCCGCCGCGGTCGTGCTGCAAAAATCCACGCGGGAAGGTTTCGGATTGACCGTGGCGGAGGCGCTCTGGAAAGCGAAGCCGGTCGTCGGCGGGGCCGTCGGGGGGATCCCCTCCCAGATCCATCACGGCGTCACGGGTTTTCTGGTCCATTCGGTCGAGGGCGCGGCCTACCGGATCCGCCAGTTGCTGCATAATCCCGCGCTGGGAAAGAAAATGGGGGAGATGGGGCGCGAACATATCCGGCGAAATTTCCTGATCACCCGGCAGGCCAAGGACTACCTGGCCCTCTGGGTGGCCCTGGAGCGCCGGAACGAGCGCGTGATTTCGATATGAACCGCGAAGACGATCCAAACCGTTCACCCACCCGGCGCCTTTCCGAATCGTTCCGCTTGCGCGGCCGGCGCTTCGTAGTGGCGTCCAACCGCGAGCCCTACGTGCAACGCAGGGTGCGGGAGGAGATCCGCTGGGGCCGGCCCGCGGGCGGCGTCACGGCCGCGCTCGATCCGCTGCTCCAATCCATGGACGGAACCTGGGTCGCCTGGGGGAGCGGGGACGCCGACCGGCTCGCGGTGGACCCAAGGGATCGTGTCCGCGTGCCGCCCGACCGGCCGGCCTATACGTTGCGCCGGGTCTGGCTGACGCCCGACGAGGTCGAGCAGTACTACCACGGTTATTCGAACCGTTTTCTCTGGCCGCTTTGTCACGTGACGCTCGACCGCGTCGTCTTCCGCCAGAAATACTGGGAAGGCTACCGGACCGTGAATGAGCGGTTCGCGGAGGCGATCCTTGAAGAACTCGATGATAAGCCCGGGGTGGTTTGGGTCCAGGACTACCAGCTGGCCCTCTGTCCCGCGTTTATAAAAAAGCGGCGTCCGGATCTGACGGTGGCGCTGTTCTGGCACATTCCCTGGCCTGCGCATGACGTGTTCCGGATCTGTCCGCAACGGAAGGAATTGCTGGAAGGCCTGCTGGCCTGCGATCAGATCGGTTTTCATCTCGATCGGTATCGCGTCAATTTTCTGGAGTGCGTCAAACGGGAGGTGGGCGACGCGTCGGAGTCCCGGAAGGAGCGGATCCGCTTCCGCGATCACGAGACGACGCTCTCCGCGATTCCCGTGGGCATCGATTTTGGGTCGTTCGAACAGCGGGCGCGCTCGCCGGAAACGGTGAAGCGGATGACGAATATTAAAAAACGGCTGACGATCGGTTCGGACACGATCGTGGGACTGGGCGTCGACCGGCTAGATTATACCAAGGGGCTTCTCAAGCGCCTCTGGGCCCTTGAGGAGTTTCTCTCCCGTTATCCGGAATACCGCGGCCGGTTCCTGTTCATCCAGATCGCCGCGCCGACCCGGGCCGAGAGCGAGCCCTACCGGGGATACCGGGATATTCTCCGGTCGACGGTCCGCGAAATCAATCGGCGCTTCGCGCGGCCGGGCTGGCGGCCGGTCGAGTACATCGAGGGACAACTGAGCCACGCGTCGGTCGTCGCCTATTACCGCCTGGCCCGTTTCTGCCTCGTCAGCTCCGTTTACGACGGGATGAACCTGGTTTCGAAGGAGTTCGCGGCCTCGAAGGTCGAGGAGCCGGGCGTCCTTTTGCTGAGTGAAATGGCCGGATCCCTGGAGGATCTCGACGGGGCCATGCCGATCAACCCCTATGACCTGGAGGGCACGGCCGAGGCGATCCGGAGCGCGATCGAGATGCCCGTCGAAGAACAACGTATCCGGATCGGCCGAATGCGGGAATTGGTCCGGAAGCACGACGTCTACGAATGGATGGAGAACAACCTGAACGCCATGACGGCGGCCTCCGGGTAGGCGATGGGACTTTCGGTCCGACCGATCGGGATCCCCTCGCGGCGAAGAAAGGCCGGCCGGTTTCCGGCCGTTTTTCTGGATTTTGACGGCACGCTGGCGCCCATCGCCGCCCGGCCGGAGCAGGCTCGGTTGCCGTCCGAAATGCGCCGCCTCCTCACGCGGCTGTCCCGCCGCGCGCCGGTGGTGATCGTGAGCGGACGGTCCCTCCCGGACCTCCGGTCCCGCATCGGTCTGCCGGGCCTCGTGTATGTCGGCAACCACGGGCTGGAGATCGCCGGATGCGGATTGCGGTACCGCATGGAGGACGCGGACGATTGGCGCCGTCGGCTGAAAGCCCTGGGCGACCGGTTGCGGGAGACGATGGGATTCCTTTCCGGTATTTTTATCGAAGACAAAGGCTATACCCTGAGCGTTCATTACCGCCTGGCCGGCGGCGCCGTCCGGCGCCGGGCGGCCCGGCGCTTCGCCGAATGGCTGGGGCCGCTTCGGCGCCGGGGACGGGTCCGGGTCGTCCGGGGAAAGGCGGCCTGGGAAATCCGGCCGCCGGTCGATTGGGACAAGGGTCGCGCCGTCGCCTGGATCCTCGATCAGCCGCGATTCCGGGGGCGATGGCCGTTGTACATCGGCGACGATGAAACGGATCAGGACGCCTTTCGGGCGATCCGAAAGGTCGGCCTCGGCATCGCGGTGGGTCCGCCGGAGAATAAAGGGGCGGCCCGTCACGCCGTCCAGAGTCCGAGGGAAGTCGAGGTGTTTCTCAGACGGCTGCTTTCTTTGTTGTCCACGAACCCGCCGCGATCGGAGGCCGGCCCGGTGTGATCGGGGCCGACAGGCACCCTTTAAACGCTTCGTGATGTCCGCGGGTCTTGACCTGCCGGGCTTTCTCCATGGATAGTCCGGTTCGCTGGGCGATTATCTTCAAGCCCATCCTCCGAAAACTCTCAAGACCGCTCCGGTGTCGCGTTCGACGACCGGTTTTGACTAGCGAAATGAAGAATTTCCTCGGGCATCACCATACAATGCGCCTCGAAAAAGAGGACGAACGATGTCACACCAATGAAAATCTTTCTTGCAATGGCCGTCTCCAAATCTTAGACTTAAGAAGCGAAACCGTATTGAAGGGAAGTTATGAATCTTAGTCCCCTCGCGGGAAAGCCGGCTTTGCCCTCGATGCGGGTCGACGTGCCCAAACTCGTTACCGCCTATTATACCGAGGTGCCTGACCCTTCGGTGCCGGAGCAACGGGTTGCGTTCGGCACTTCGGGGCATCGCGGTTCCGCACTCGAGAAGACGTTCAACGAATGGCATATCCTCGCCATCAGTCGGGCCATTTGCCTGTATCGGGAGCGGCAGAAGATCGACGGCCCGTTGTATCTCGGTATGGACACGCATGCGCTCTCCGTGCCGGCTCTGGCCAGCGCACTTGAAGTGCTGTCGGCCAACGGGGTGGATGTCATGATTGCGGAGAGGGAGGAATATACCCCGACCCCGGCCGTTTCCCACGCGATTCTCGCCCACAACCGCGGGCGCAAGAGAGGGCTCGCGGACGGCATCGTGATCACCCCTTCGCATAATCCGCCCCATGACGGGGGCTTCAAGTACAATCCCCCGAGCGGCGGACCGGCGGAGACCGGTGTCACCGGTTGGATCGAGGCGAAGGCCAACGAGTTGCTTAAGAAGGGCCTCCAAGGCGTAAAGAGAATTTCCTTCGAAAAGGCTCTTCGCGCCCCTACAACGCACCGGCACAACTACCTCGAAGCCTACACGAGCGATCTCGGCCATGTGATCGATATGGACGCCATTCGCCGCGCGGACATTCGTCTGGGGGTCGATCCGCTCGGCGGCGCCGGGGTTCACTATTGGGGACGGATCGCGGAGCGCTACGGGTTGAACCTCACGGTCGTCAATGAGGCCGTCGATCCGACCTTCCTTTTCATGACGGTGGATTGGGACGGCCAGATCCGCACGGACCCCTCCTCGCCCCATGCGATGCAAAGATTGATTGCCCTGAAGGATCGCTTCGAGATCGCCTTTGCCTGCGACGCCGACCATGACCGGCACGGGATTGTCACGCGGAGCGCGGGGTTGCTGCCGCCCAACCACTACCTTGCGGCCGCCGTCTTCTACCTCTTTCAGCACCGGCCGATGTGGCGCAAAGAAGCGGCGGTCGGTAAGACGGTGGTGAGCAGCCGGATGATTGATCGCGTCACCGCGAAGCTGGGTCGGAAGCTTTATGAAGTTCCGGTCGGCTTCAAGTGGTTCGTGGACGGCCTGCTCGACGGCTCGCTCGCCTTCGGCGGTGAAGAGAGCGCGGGTGCCTCTTTCGTCCGTCTGGACGGCCGCGTTTGGACGACGGACAAAGACGGCATCGTCCCGGCCTTGCTCGCGGCGGAGATCGCCGCGCGGGAGGGCCGGGATCCCGGCGAGATCTACCGCGGGCTGACACGCGAGTTCGGCGAGCCCGCGTATGACCGCGTCGAGGCGCGGGCCACTCCGGAGCAGAAGGAGATGCTCGCCAACCTTTCGCCGCAACAGGTCCGGCTCAAAGTCCTCGCGGGAGAGCCGATCCGGACCATCCTCACCCGCGCGCCGGGCAACGGCGCTCCCATCGGCGGACTGAAGGTGATCACCGATAGCGGGTGGTTTGCGGCGCGTCCGTCGGGGACCGAGAATATCTACAAGATTTATGCGGAAAGCTTCCGGGGAGCGGATCATCTGCGCCGCATCCTGGAGGAGGCACAGGCGATCGTCAACGACGTTCTCGGAGCCTCTCCGCCTCAGCCGGGGGTCCGCCCGAGACAAAGTCGAAGGTGAAACGATGAGCAAACAAACGCCGGTCCTCAAGCCGCCCTCCAATTTGGTCCCCGCGGACGTCAAGGGCTTCGATTCCCTGGCCGAGCTGGCGCTGGATTTGCGCTGGTCCTGGAACCATTGCACCGATGAAGTGTGGCGGCGGCTTGATCCCGCTCTGTGGGAGCGAACGCATAACCCTTGGGTCGTGCTGCAGACCGTTTCGCGAGACCGGCTCCAGCGCGTGTTGGCGGATCCCGTCCGCTGCAAAGAAGTTGATGATCTCGTGCAAGCCGAGCGACGCGCGGCGCAAGCCCCCGCATGGTTTCAGGAAAACTATTCGCGCGCTCCCCTGACCTGTGTCGTGTATTTTAGTATGGAGTTCATGTTGAGCGAAGCGCTTCCCATCTATTCGGGCGGGCTTGGCAATGTGGCCGGGGCGAGGCATCTTCTTGATCCCATGGCGCTGACGCTGGGCTTTGCGCGCCGCTTCGCAACCTACAAACGACCGAATCTGTTGCTGCGGGATCCGGAGCGGTTGCTTCGCCTTCTGACGCATCCTCAAGCGCCCGGTGCAACTCATCATGGCTGGCAAGGCCCACCCGGCGGACGAGGCCGGTCAGGTCCTGATCCAGGCATGGACACATTTCATTACGCTGTCCATCCTGGTGTTCAACTTTTACCCGATGACCGCAGTGATGATTGTGCTTCTGGCGTTGCTCAACGACGGGGCGATCCTGTCCATTGCCTATGACAAGGTTCACTATCGGAACAACCCCGAAGCCTGGAACATGCGCACCGTGTTGGGCCTGGCGACCGTGCTGGGGATCGCCGGCGTGATTGCGTCGTTCGGGACGTTCACTTCAAGCGATCTTGGCTGAATTTATCGAGGACTTAGCCATCGGTCCCGTCGCGATCCCGACGGAGATTTAGGCCGACGGCTTCAACGCGCTTCGCTCGGTCCAGGTGACCCCGATGGCCGTCAGCAGGTTTGTAAGCAGGATGATCAGCAGCACGATGTCCACGAAGGCCTCCGTCCCTGGAATGCCGGCCGCGACGGGAAGGGGGGCCAGCACGGCCGCCGCCAGTCCGCGGGCCGTCATCAGCCAAAGAACCATCTTTTCCGGTTTCCGATCACGGTAGACCCAGACCAGCAGTTGCGCGGCTAGGTAGCGGGACAGAACGATGGCCCCGAAGATCAACAGGCACAGCAGAAGGTTGAGCGGGCCGAGGTGGTCCATGGTGAATATGAGCCCGATATAGACGAAAAAGAAGGTGCGGATGAAGAAGGCCAGTTCTCCGTGAAACCCCCGGATCGTGGCCTCGGAGGAGTTGGAGGCCAGCGCGGTTCCGAAGAGGGAGGGGAAGCGCTTGTAGTTGCCCAGGATCAGGCCGAAGACCAGAGCCGCCATGGCGCCGTTCCCCCGGATGAATTCGGCCAGGCTGAACAGGAGAAACAATATCGCGAGGGTCAGCATGTAGGAGAACTGCGGACGTTTGAGCCGTTCCAGGAATTTCGACCACCCGATGCCGCAGGCCGCGCCCAAAAGGATCCCGATGATGAATCGACCGAGCAGATCCTGGATCGGGGCGATCCATTCCGCCCGGCCGGTGGGGATCAGGTGCACCAGGCTCAATCCGATCACCACGCAGAGGATGTCGGTGAGCGACGATTCCAGGCTGAGGATCGTCTTGGCCTCCTCGCTGATCCGCATCTGGGCGACCAGGGGCATCACGATGGCGCCGCTGGTGCCGCCGACGATGGCCCCCAGCAGGAGGCCGAGGGGTAACGGGTAGCCGAAGAGCCATGCGATGAACGCGGTGAGGGCCGCCGTGGCCAGAAATCCGAGCACGGCCAGCAGGACGGCGCCGGTGAACTGGCGCAGGATGCTCCGGAGATCGAGCGCCATGCCCCCGTCGAAGAGAATCATGATCATTGCAAACGTCGCAAAGTAGGGCGTGAAATTGGCGAGCTGCGCCGGGTCCAGCAGATGGAGAAACGGGCCGAGCAGGATGCCGATGAAGAGCAGCACCGGCAGATCCGGAATCCGGGTCCGCTGGAAAACGACCGAGCCGAAGAAGCCGATGAAGATGATGATCCCGATGAGGGCGAAGGCCAGGTTGACTGTCATGTGATTTTTCCAAGGAACGCGGGCAAGCGCGTTTCAGTCAAAAAAGTTGAAAGGTCCGCCTAGATGCGTTATACTTGAAAACAATCAAACCCTCGAACCGTTCCCATTATACTGTAAAGTCCCTCTGGCTCCAATAAAAAAGGAAGAGCGATGGCCGATTTTCATCAGACCGGAGTCATATCGACGCTTCACCGTCTGGGCCGCGTGGATCTGGATTGGCTGGAGACGCAATTGGAGGCCTTCTCCCACCAGATGCCGATCGCCTTGGTCCTTCCCAGTCTCTACTCCGAGCTTCAAGGGCCGGCGCTGAAGGAGATCCTCAAGCAATTGCAGTCCGTAAAATATCTTCGCGAGATCGTGATCACACTGGGCCGGGCGAACCGGGAGGAGTTCGACCATGCGCGGCGGTTTTTTAAAGACCTCTATTGCGAGCACCGGATCGTGTGGGTCGACGGAGAGCGCATCCAGAAACTTCTGGCGCTCCTGACGCAGAACGACCTGGACATCGGAAGCGAAGGCAAGGGCCGCGCGGCCTGGCTCGCGTACGGGTACATCCTGGCGAAGCGGCGGAGCAAGGTGATCGCGCTTCACGATTGCGACATTCTGACCTACGACCGCGAATTCCTGGCGCGTCTTTGCTACCCCGTGGTCAATCCCAACATGGGTTATGAATTCTGCAAGGGCTACTACCCGCGGATCACGGACCGGCTGCACGGGAGGGTCACCCGGCTTTTCGTGACGCCGTTGATCCGGACCCTGATGAACATGATCGGCCATCATCCCTTCCTGGTTTATCTTGACAGCTTTCGTTACCCGCTGGCCGGCGAATTCTCGATGCTGGCCGACCTGGCCCGCGTCAACCGGATTCCGGGCGACTGGGGGCTCGAAATCGGGGTGCTGGCCGAGATCTACCGCAACGTTTCGGTCAAACGGGTCTGCCAGGCGGATCTGTCGGAAAACTACGAGCACAAGCATCAGGCGCTTTCGTCGGAGGATCCGAGCGCCGGACTGTTGAAGATGGCGATCGACATCGGGAAGTCCCTGCTGCGGAACCTGGCGACGGAAGGGCTGGTTTTCGACGCGGCCTTCTTCAACACGCTCCGCACGGCCTACCAGCGGGCGGCCCAGGACGCGATCAAGAAATACGAGGACGACGCCACCATCAACGGCCTCGTCTTCGACCGCCATGCCGAGCGGCTGGCGGTCGACGCCTTCATCCGGGGGATCCGGATCGCGGCCGAGGAATTCGTCCAGGACCCGCTGGGTATCCCGTTGATCACGAACTGGAACCGGGTCGTCTCGGCCGTTCCGAAGTTTTTCGAGATGCTCGAGAACGCCGTCGACGTGGACAACGCGGAATGACGGCGGCCATGGTGCGAGAGGATCTGAAGCCCCGCCTGGACGCCGTCGGACAGGCCGATATTCTGGTCGGCGTCCCCAGCTACAACAACGCGAGGACCATCGGCCGCGTCGTGCAGGCGGTCGGGGCCGGGCTGGCGAAGTATTTTCCCGAGGCCCGGGCGGTTCTCGTGAATTCCGACGGCGGATCGAACGACGGAACACCGGAGACGGTCGAAAAATCGACGGTGGACCTGCAAAGCATCCTCGTGGCCCACCGCGTCAATCCGCTTCACAAGATCGTCACGCCCTACCATGGGATACCCGGAAAGGGGAGCGCCTTCCGGCTGATTTTCGAGATCGCGGAGGCCTTGAAGGTCAGGGCCTGCGCGGTGGTGGACGCCGATCTGCGCAGCATCACGCCGGACTGGATGGAGCTGCTCCTGCGACCCGTCTACAAGGAAGGCTACGATTACGTCGCGCCGTATTACCGCCGGCACAAGTACGACGGCACGATCACCAACGGGATCGTCTATCCGCTGACCCGGGCCTTGTACGGGATGCGCATTCGACAGCCCATCGGCGGCGAGTTCGGCTTCACGGGCGAGCTGGCCGCATATTTTTTGGCCCAGGACGTCTGGGAAACGGACGTCGCGCGCTACGGGATCGATATCTGGATGACGACCACGGCGATCGCGCGGGGCAGCCGGATCTGCCAGGCGTACCTGGGCGCGAAGATCCATGATCCCAAGGATCCGGCCGCCGACCTTTCGGCCATGCTGACCCAGGTGGTGGGTTCGACGTTTTCCTTGATGGAGAAGTATGCGGAACAATGGAAGGCCGTCCGGTTCGCGCAGTCCGTGCCGATCTTCGGCTTCGAGTACGACGTGGGGCTGGAGCCGGTTCCGGTCAACGTCGACCGGATGGTCAAGGCGTTCGAACTGGGGCGGGAGGAATTGATGGCGTTGTGGACCGAGGTCCTGTCGTCGGACACGCTCGCCGGTCTGAAGGACGTGAAGCCGGGGGAATCGGGGCCCGGATTTTCCGACGGGCTCTGGACCCAAATCGTCTACGAGTTCGCCCTGGCCTTCCACCGCCGGGTGATGACGCGGGAACATCTCTTGAAATCCTTCACGCCCCTTTATCTCGGAAGGGTCGCCTCCTTCATCCTGGAGACCCGGTCGCTGAGCTACCTTGAAGTGGAAGGCCGCATCGAGCGGTTGTGTCAATGCTTTGAACGCGAAAAGAACTATTTGACGGATCGGTGGGATCAACCATCGGTTCGGGGAGGGGCGTCATGAAAGAAGTCTGGCAGACCGGATTTATCGATCCCATGGAGGCGTTTTTAAAACAGATGGGGGCCTTTCTGCCCCATCTGGTCGCGATGATCGTGGTTCTATTGTCGGGCGTCCTGGTCGCCTGGGTCGTGAAGAGCGCGGTGTTCCGGCTTCTGACCACGGCCAAGTTTGACCAGTACTCCGGCCGGATCGGGCTGTCGCTGGCTTTATCGAAAAACGGAATCCGCGAATCGCCGGCGCACTGGGTCGGCCGCATCGCGTACTGGATGATCGTCCTAATCTTCCTCATGCTGGGCTTGGAGGTCCTGAACCTCAACCCGGTGGATCAATTTGCGGCCCAGGTCTTTTCCTATCTGCCCCACATGCTGATCGCGGTCGTGATCCTCATCGTCGGGTTTCTTCTGGGCAACTTCTTCGCGCGCGCCGCGTTGATCGCGGCCGTGAACGCCCAGATCGTCGAGGCGCGGTTCCTGGCCCGGACCGTCCGGATCGCGATCCTGCTTCTCGCGCTCGCAATGGCCTTCGAGCAGCTCGGGATCGCAAAGGACGTCATCATCGCGGCCTTCTCGATCACGCTGGGGGGCGTCGTGCTGGCGCTGGCGATCGCCTTCGGTCTGGGGGCGCGGGATGCGGCCAAGCAATTCATCGAGCGGCGCTTAAGAAGGGAACAGGAGCAGAAGGAGGAGGATTTCTCCCATCTCTGAACGGCTCGTACGGCGGTGAGTCCTTATCGCGTGCGTCGCTCCTGCGAAACCAGCCGGAACACCGCGAGGGAGCGTTCCTGTAAATTATAGGTCCGGCCGCCGCGGGCCAGCCGCTTTCCTTTTTCGGGTTTTTCAGCGGCGGTGTCAAGCGTCAGCCCCCATCGGGTGTCTTTCTTGTGCGCGGGAAGGATGAACGGGACGGCCTCGTGGTGCGCGTTCAGAAGAATGAGCAGCGTATCGCCGGTGATCCGCTGCCCCAGCTCGTCCACGTCGTCGATCGCGTCCCCGGCCAGCCGCACGCCGAGGCAGCGCGCCGATTCCGCGTTCCATTCTTCGTCCGTCATCTCGTGGCCTTTGGGTGAAAACCAGGCGATGTCCTTGATCTCGGATCCCCGAAGATATCTCCCTTGAAAAAACTTGTGACGGCGCAGGACGGGATGGGTCTTCCGGAGGCGGAGGACGTCCCGGACAAACTGCAAGAACTCCCGCTGCTCCTTGTTCAGGTTCCAGTCGTACCACGAGATCTCGCCGTCCTGGCAATACGCGTTGTTGTTCCCGCGCTGCGTCCGTCCGATCTCGTCGCCGCCGCAGATCATCGGGACGCCCTGGCTGAACATCAGGGTCGCCATAAAGTTCCGTTTTTGCTTTTCCCTCAGGGCCCGGATCTCGGGATCGTCGGTCGGCCCCTCCGCGCCGCCGTTCCAGCTGATGTTGTCGTCCGTGCCGTCACGGTTGTTCTCGCCGTTGGCCTCGTTGTGTTTTTGGTTGTAGCTCACCAGATCGTGGAGGGTGAACCCGTCGTGCGACGTGATGAAGTCGACGCTGGCGTGCGGGCGGCGGCCGCCCTGCTCGTAGAGATCGCTGCTGCCGGCGAGGCGGGTGGCCATCTCGGCCACCTGGCGCCCTTCCCCCTTCCAGAAGCGGCGGATCGCGTCGCGGTATTTTCCGTTCCATTCCGCCCACAGCACCGGGAAATTCCCGATCTGGTATCCCCCCTCGCCCAGGTCCCACGGCTCGGCGATGAGCTTCACCTGCGAAATGACCGGGTCCTGCTGGATGATGTCGAAGAACGCGCCCAGACGGTCCACCTCGTGAAGCTCCCGGGCCAGGGCGCTGGCGAGATCGAAGCGGAAACCGTCCACGTGCATCTCGCCGACCCAGTACCGCAGGCTGTCCATGATCAGCTGGAGGACCTGGGGATGAAGCATGTTCAGGGTGTTCCCGCAGCCGGTGTAATCCACGTAGAATCTCGGGTTGTCCTTGTCCAGCCGGTAATAGGCCGCGTTGTCGATGCCGCGAAGGGACAGCGTGGGGCCGAGGTGGTTGCCCTCGGCCGTATGGTTGTAGACGACGTCCAGGATCACCTCGATGCCCCAGTCATGCAGGGAGCGGACCATCATCTTGAATTCGTCGGCCAGGTTCATGGTTCCGGATCCGTAGCGGTTGTCCGGGGCGAAGAACGAGAGGGTGTTGTATCCCCAGTAATTCGTCAGTCCGCGCCGGGTGAGGTCGTAATCGTCGACATGATGGTGGACCGGCAGCAGCTCGATCGCCGTCACGCCGAGACCGAGCAGGTGTTGGATGACCGGCTCGCAGGCCAGGCCGGCATAGGTTCCGCGTAGGGGCTGCGGAACCTCCGGATGCCGGACGGTCAGACCTTTCACGTGGGTTTCGTAAATCACGGTCCGGTGCCAGGGGATCCGCGGGGGACGGTCGTTTCCCCAGGTGAAGGCCGGATCGACCACCGCGCAGAGCGAGGCGAAGGCGGCGTTGTCGCGGTAGTCCCTCGCCAGGTCCTCGGCCGGATCGCCGATCCGGTAGGCGAACATGGCGTCGTCCCACTGGATGCGCCGGGTCACGGCCTTGGCGTAAGGGTCCACCAGGATCTTGGCGGGGTTGAACCGGTGCCCCGAACTCGGATCATAGGGCCCGTGGACCCGGTAGGCGTAGAGCCATCCGGGCCGCGCGTCGGGCAGGTAGATATGCCAGATCCGGTTCGTCTGCTCGGTCAGCGGGATCCGATGGCTTTCCTTCGGGGCGCCCGCCGACTCGAAAAGGCAAAGGTCGACCCGGGTCGCGTGCTCCGAGAAGATCGCGAAATTGACGCCTTTTCCGTCCCAGGTGGCCCCCAGGGGATACGGATGGCCCGGCATGGTTCTCATGATTCCTTCCTCAAATTTAGAGGGGCTCGCGTCGCCCCCAAACTATAGGGACTGGATACGGGATAAAGGATGCCGGTGATGAAAATATTTTTTACTCGCATCTTGCATCCCGCATCTTGTATCTGACCCGCCTCCCCCTCCCGTTCGCCTTGCTCGTTGAGTATCTACCCTTTAAAAAAAAGCGCGCCCAGGGGAGGCAGGGTCAGCGCGAGCGAGTGGGAACGCCCATGGGCGGGGACGGGCGCGGCCTCGGCGCCTCCGGCATTTCCGAGCCCGCTTCCGCCGTAGAAGGCGGAGTCGCTGTTGAGCAGTTCGCGCCAGTAGCCGCCGCCCGGAACTCCGACCCGGTATTGGTATTTCGGGACCGGGGTGAAATTGAAGACCGTCAGGATGATCTCGCCCGCGTTCGTTCCCTTCCTTAGAAAACTGACCACGCTCTGCTCCCAGTCGTTGCAATCGATCCATTCGAAGCCTTCGGCGTCGAAATCCCGCTCGTGCAGGGCCGGTTCCGCACGGTACAGGCGGTTGAGGTCCGCGATCCATCGCCGGATCCCGTTGTGGTTCGGGAATTGAAGCACGTGCCATTCGAGACTTTCCTCGTGCTTCCATTCGCGGACCTGGCCGAATTCGCCGCCCATGAAAAGCAATTTTTTTCCGGGATGGCCGTACAGGTAGCCGTACAGCAGCCGGAGGTTGGCGAAGCGCTGCCATTCGTCCCCGGGCATCTTGCCGATGAGCGATCCCTTGCCGTGCACCACCTCGTCGTGGGACAGGGGCAGGATGAAATTTTCCGAGAAGGCGTACCACAGGCTGAAGGTGAGCTGGTTGTGGTGGTATTTCCGGTACAGGGGGTCCTCCGAGAAATAGGCCAGGGTGTCGTGCATCCAGCCCATGTTCCATTTCATCCCGAAGCCCAGGCCCCCCACATGGGTCGGCCGGGAGACCATGGGCCAGGCGGTCGATTCCTCCGCAAAGATCTGAACGTCCGGAAATTTCCCGTAGGCGGATTCGTTCAGGCGCTTGAGGAAATGGATGGCATCGAGGTTCTCGCGGCCGCCGTAAACGTTGGGGATCCACTCGCCTTCTTTTCGGGCGTAGTCCAGGTAGAGCATCGAGGCCACCGCGTCCACGCGGAGGCCGTCGATGTGGTATTTGTCCAGCCAGAACAGCGCGCTGCTGATCAGGAAGGACCGGACTTCGTTGCGGCCGTAGTTGAAGATGAAGCTGTTCCATTCGGGATGAAATCCCTTACGGGGATCGGCGTGCTCGTAGAGGTGGGTCCCGTCGAAGTACGCCAGTCCGTGCTCGTCGGAGGGAAAGTGGGAGGGGACCCAGTCCAGGATCACGCCGATGCCCTCCTGATGGAGATGATCGACCAGGTACATGAAATCCTGGGGTGTGCCGTAGCGCCGCGTCGGGGCGAAATAGCCCGTCGTCTGGTATCCCCACGAACCGTAGAAGGGATGCTCCGTGATCGGCATCAACTCGACGTGCGTGAAGCCCGTTTCCTTGACGTGGGCCGCGAGAGGGCGGGCCAATTCCCGGTAGGTCAGCGGCCGGTTGCCTTCCTCGGGAACGCGCCGCCACGAACCGAGGTGCACTTCGTAGATCGCGAGGGGAGCGGCGAGGGCGTTCGCCCGTTTCCGCTTCGCCATCCAGTCCCGATCGCCCCAGTCATAGTTTAGGTCCCAGACCACGGATGACGTTTTGGGCGGGCATTCCCATCCGAAGGCGAAGGGGTCGCCTTTGTTCACGTTGAACGATTGATTTCCGGAGCTGACGTGATACTTGTAAAGGGCCCCCGGCCCGATTCCGGGAAGGAAGCCCTCCCAGATCCCGGATGCGTCCCCCCGGACCGAGAGCGGGTGGGCCTGGGGCTTCCAGCCGTTGAAATCCCCCACGACCGAAACGCGCTCGGCGTTCGGCGCCCATACCGCAAAGACCGTTCCGGCGGCGCCCTGCGCCGTGATCGGATGCGCGCCGAGTTTCTCGTACAGCAACGTGTGATTTCCCTCTTTGAGAAGGAAAATATCATAGTCGGTCAAGAGACCGACCGGGCCGGGATCCGGCGGGCGGGACGCTCGTGTGAAATCTCCGGGCATCGACTTGTTTTCCATGGCACTCCCTGCTCAAATGATAAAGCCATCTCCGTCGCTTGTCAAACCGACTTCGGAGAGTTGTTCAAGATTTTAAGAACGGCCTTATTCCAGCCGGCCGGGCCGATTCCGTCGGCGCGTACAAGTCCCGGAAGCGCGATCGCATCTTCGTAACTTCCGTCCGGCCTACGGACCAGGACGGGCCGGTCGACGCCCGCAAGCATCGGAAGATCGTTCAGACTGTCCCCGAGTCCGACCGTGAGGATCGCGCCGTACTGACGCCGGTAAATTTCGGACAGGATCGCGACCGCGCGTCCCTTGTCGTTGTTCCCCGTCAGATGGGGGAAGCGGCCGCCCTTCGTCCAGCGGAAGCCCTTGGACTCGATCCGGCTCAGGACGGCTTGTCGCTGTTCCGGCGTTCCTTCGATGATGAACGGCTCGTCGTACTCGCGGGCTCTGGCCCGTTCGGCTTCGTTCAGCGGCAAGCCGGTTTGCGATGCGACTTCCTCCGCGTTCATATCCCCGAAACCTTTCACGACGGTTCGGGTTTCACGGGCGATCTCTTGGAGGGCGATGCGTAAAAGGCGATAGGGGATTCCGATCTCGACGGTCCGGCCACCCTCGGCGTGTGGATCGGCCGAGAACGGGACGGTGAAGCAACCCTCCGGAATCAGGATCGCGCCGCCGTTTTCGACGATGAAGGGGTGACGGTGGCCCATGGCCCGCCGGAGAGGCTCCATTTCGGCCCTCGTCTTGCTGCTGCAAAGAACCCAGGGAACGTTTCGTTCCTCAAGACGATTGAGCGCGGGCTTTGCCGCCTGCCAGGAGTAGGTTTCGGCGTCCAGAAGCGTCCCGTCCAGATCGGTGAAGAGGACCGGTTGCGGATCGGGGCGCGGCATGCGGGCCTCCTACATTAAGCGGGCGTTGATCAAAAAATGCGCCCAGACACTGAGCGCGTACCCCAGCGCGATCGCCCAGGTCCAGCGCAGATGGGAAATGAAGGTGTAGACGCCCGGCGCCTGTCCCATGAGCGCGACGCCGGCCGCCGAGCCGACCGACAGCAGCGAGCCGCCCACGCCGGCCGTCAGGGTGACCAGCAGCCACTGACCGTGGGACATCTCGGGATGCATCGTCAGGACCGCGAACATGATCGGGATGTTGTCCACGATCGCCGACATCAGCCCCACCAGCACGTTGGCCGCGGTCGGCCCCAGGTCGACATACAGAACATGGGATGCCGAGGCCAGATACCCGATCGTGCTCAGCCCGCCGACGCAGAGGATCACCCCGTAGAAGAACAGCAACGTGTCCCACTCCACCCGTTTCATGATGGCGAAGATGTCGAAGGACGGGGCCCCCTCGCCGGCGGCGCTCCCTCCAAGCGCCTTGCGCCGGAGAAAGTGGCCGTTGATTTTCAGCAAGCCCAGGCCGGTCATCATGCCGAGGACCGGGGGCAGGTGAAGAAAATTTTGGAAAGAGACCGCCATGGCGATCGTGAGGAGGAACAGCCCGACCACCCCGAGCGCGCCCGGTTTGAGCGCGACCGTATCCCGGGCCGGGTTCGGCCGTCCTTTCGGGACGGCGAGCGACAAGATCAGCGCCGGGACGAGCCAGTTGATCAGGGCCGGTACGAACAGGTCGAAGAATTCCAAGAACCGGACGGCGCCTTTCTGCCAGACCAGCAGTGTCGTGATATCGCCGAAGGGGCTGAAGGCCCCGCCGGCGTTCGCGGCCACCACGACGTTGATCGCGGCCAGGGCGACGAAGCGCGGATGGCCCTCGCCGGCCGCGATGACCACGGCCGCGATGACCAGCGCGGTCGTGAGGTTGTCGGCAAACGGGGAGATGAAAAAGGCCAGGAGCCCGGTGATCCAGAAGATCGACCGAAGGGAAAGTCCCGCCGAGACCAGCCGGGCCCGCAGCGCGTGGAAGACGTTTCGCTCCTCCATCGTGTTGACGTAGGTCATCGCGGCGATCAGGAAGAGGAGCAGCTCCGCGTACTCGAGAAGGTTGTGCCGGATCGCGGCGGCGGCCGCGGCCGCATCCCCCTCCATGGCGTAGGCGATGCCGATCAAGGTCCAGATCACGCCGGAGGCCACGACGACCGGTTTGGATTTCCGGAGATGGAACAATCCCTCGGCAAAGACCAGCGCGTAGGCCAGGGCGAAGACGACGATCGAAGCGATCCCGAATCCGCTTCCGGTGAGGTCGAGAAGCCGGCCGTCGCCGTTTTCGGACGAGGCGAGGACGGTCGAAGGGGAAAGGAGCACCGGAAATGTTGCGAGAAACGGCCAGGCCGCTCCGGCGGTTCTTGCAAGGGGGATGATTCGTTCCATTGAGGTTAGAATACCCGCAACGGTATGAGGATGCAAGACGAATCGGCTTGGGTTCAGTTTCGTTTTCTTTTGTAGCGGCTTTTGACCAGTCCGTTGGAATAGACCTTGGTCCGTACGTGTTGGAAGCTCAGATCATGGTCCAGATCGCCGAAGAGGGGAAGGCCGCTTCCGATCAGCAAGGGGGCTTTTGTAATGATCAGCTCATCGATGCAGTCTTCTTTCAGAAAGCCCTGAATCACTTTTCCGCCGTCGACATAGATATTCGAGCAGCCTTCCTTGGAAAGATAATTCAGCAACGCTTTGGGCTTCATTGAAAGAACCGTCGCTTTCCCTTTTAACTTATCCGGTATTTTTTTGAGACGGGTGCTCAGCACGAAGACTTTCTGATCATAAGGCCAGGAGGGAAACGTGAGGACGCTTTCAAACGTGCCCCTTCCGATCACGACCGCGTCGATCGTGCTCATGAATTTACGATAGTCGTCTCTCACGGGCTTCTCGAAGCGGACCAGCCAGTCGAGCCCCCCCGTCTTTTCTCGCAATAAAGCCGTCAAGGCTCGTTCCGATGTAGACGATCGTCTTTGTTCGTCGGTTTTTGGGCGGGGGGGCTTTAATCTTCATGGCCGATTTCAGTTCTTCTCCCGCGCGTCAGCCAGTAGATGAAACCGCCGGCTCCGCCGAGCAAGAAGCCCAAGGGACCGGTTATGAAAATACCGAGAAGCGGGCCCTGGTTGGCCCCCGGATCAAAAATCATCGGTCCGAAGAAGCCCGCCGAAAAACCGATGCCTCCCAGCACGATGGCCCCGTAGAAGACCGAGGAAATCAAATCGCCGGGCGCCGATCCGGTTTTTCTCCAGACATACCAGCCCGCGCCCGCCGCGCATACTAGCGACACGATGCTGGCGATCCAACGCTGGTCGCCCAGGGGGATCAATGAAAACGGCAGCCAATAGATGAAGAAGTTGGTCGCGGGCACCACGAACAAAACGGCCAGTACTCGAAAACCCCACTTCATCAGGAGAAGGCCTCCACTCGGAATGATTGCACTATTTCATTATAGCTCCTTGCGTACGGCTCCGGAGCGCGACGCATTAAACCCTGTCTCAGTCGTTATAATGGGCGACGACCCTCGACACCTTTCCCGTACGGCCGATTTCCATGAACTCTCCCGTTTTCGCGCCTTTTTGATTCACATAGTACAGCACGACGCTGTTCAGCCCCCACATCAGGTCGAGCAATCGAAACGCCAGGTCGGGATAGGCTTCAAGCCCCTTTTTGAAGTAGGCGCGCAGCGCGGCCTCGCCGCGGACGGTGCCGGACGGATCGTTCAGGAGTTTCGCGGCGACCGGCGAGCTCAATACCACGTCGTCTTCATAATGCGACATGATTTTGTCCAAATCATGCGCGTTCCAGGCCGCCATCCAGTGATTCGCCAATTCATTGGCTTGCTCTTTCGTCATCATACGCGTCTCCAATTCATCCAACTCTCCGTTCCGGCGCGGGATAAGGATTACTTGTTCTGGCGCTCCAGACTGTTCGCGATTCGCCCAAGCTGGTTCTCGATTCCTTCCAAGTGGTGGACGATCTTATCCCAGGGTTGGTTGAATCGAAAGCGACGCATGAGAAAGAACCACACAAGCATAAATAAGAGGAACGGTCCCCATGTTACAAGGAATGTGATCAGGAAACTCATCACATCGGGATTGTTATCAGACGCAAAGGCCACCGCCGGCAAAAAAAGGCCGGCGAAAAAGCTGACGGCTTTCATCATATGTTTATACATCGGACCTCCGTTTTTTAAGTCCCTTCTTTATTATTTCTTTACTTTTAACGGTCCGTATTCGGCCGCCTGCCATACCCTCGGCTCCGGCGCGGGGAAACAGTGTCATATTTCATGAACGTACCCAGGGCCTTTTCTAATAGGTCGAATCACTTCTTCGTCTCTTCAGCAACATCCTGAATTAGCTTCCGGAACCACCGTTTTTCATTGGATGTTTTTAGGAGCAACCGTTTCCATTGGGATACGCGATAGGTCGATGTCGTCTGTCCTGCGAAGACCAGACGTTCTTTCGTTTTTCGGTAATACCCGATTCTGATCCAATGTCCGCGGTAACCCGAAAATTTTATCAAATCAACGATGAGCCAGTAGAAAGCACCCGCGGGATTGCGACCCACTGAGAGAACAGTGCGATCCTCAAGCACCCCGCGTCTCTCGCCTTCATCTCCAGGGTAATGATACACAACGGGCTTTCTTATGCGGCTCAATATCTTTTCAACGGAAGTAAGATTCTTACCCATGTTTTTTTCTCTTCCCCGCCAGTTTACCCACGCCCTCCGGCCTATATATATATAATAGATGCAGATCGAATATATTGCTCCTTTTCGATTGGGCACCGTAGTAGCAGCGGCGCAACATGCTACGCCCCTACAAGCGAAAACCCACGATTATGGATGATTGCATAGTCCGGAAGGACCGATGGACGGTGTGTGCGGGAAGCGAGAGGGGAGTGCGTGAGCATAACAGGAGCCTCCGAAGCCGTGTCGAGGTCCGGGCCTCGTTGGAAATCCATTTCCGAGACCGTGCTCAGACCGGCGCTAAATCAACCGAGAATATACCGGAACCGGGACAAAACGTCAACATCGCGCATCCCATTCGCGAACTCCGCGTTTGACAAGATCGTAAAGTTCTTCTACGATGCGCCGCATGGCGGAATTTCTTTTGGGACTCGATCAGGGGAGCACGAACTCGAAAGCTGTTCTTGTAGACCGCAAAGGGCGTATCGTTCGTCTTGCGGCCGCGCCGCTCAAGACGATCCGGCCCCGTCCGGGCTGGGTCGAGCACGATCCGAAGGCGATACTGAATTCCCAGTTGAACGCGGCCAAGCAATCGATCCGTTCTGTCGGCAAGAAAAATGTGATCACGGCCCTCGGCATCGCCAACCAGCGCTCGACGATCATTCTCTGGGACAAAAAAACCGGCCGCCCCTTGACGCCCGCGATCAGCTGGCAGGATTTGAGAGCGGCCGAGCTGGCGCAACAGTGGGGCGAACAACGGGATTTGATCCGCTCGAAAACCGGACTGATGCTCACGCCGTATTACGCCGCCCCGAAACTGCGCTGGCTTCTGGACCGCTCGAAGGGACTGCGCGCAAAAGCCGAAAAGGGAGACATCCTTTGCGGCACGGTCAACACCTATCTCATCTGGCAGCTCACGAAGGGCGAGGTCCACGCGACCGATCAAACCAACGCGGCGCGTACGCTCCTAATGAATCTGTACAGCCTCTCGTGGGATGAGGAGCTGTTGTCGCTTTTTGACATTCCCGCCCCGATGCTTCCACGCATCCTTCCGACCTCGGCCGAGTTCGGCGCGGCCCGTCTCGGCGGCGTTGTGATCCCGATACGGGCCTCCATCGGGGATCAGCAGGCCGGGCTCCTGGGGCTGGGCGCGGTCGACGCGGGAGAGGCGGTCGTGAATTACGGCACCGGCGGGTTTCTGTTGGTGAACACGGGCGACCGATCGGTCCTGGTCCCGGGCTTGCTGTCCAGCCTCGCCTGGTCGACGCCGGATGAGACGGCCTACGTCACCGAGGGAACGGTCAATGCCGTGGGGACGGCGTTCGATTGGCTGCAAAAGACGGGATGGCTCAAGTCGCCGAACGAGATCGACCGGGTCGTCCGATCGTCCAACGAACGGGTCTATCTCGTCCCGGCCCTCGCGGGGCTGGGCGCCCCGCACTGGCTGAGCGGGGCCCGGACGGGGATCTTCGGTCTCGGCCCGACGACCACGAAGGCGGACCTCATCCGCGCCGCGGTCGAGGGTATCGCTTTCCTGATCAAGGACATCGCCGAGGCGATACAACGGAACGGCCCGATCCGGATCAAGACGCTGACGGCCGGCGGCGGAGCGTCTTGCATCGACTCGTTGATTCAGACGCAGGCCGATTGGCTCGGCCTTTCGATCCGACGGTCCGATGCGGCCGAGGCCGCGGCCCTCGGCGCGGCGCTTCTGGCCGGCGTGGGAAACGGTTGGTGGAAATCCCCGTCGTTGGTTCCGAAGATCAGGACCGGAAAAATTTTCCGGCCCCGGATGGCCGAGGGCGAGCGCGAAAGAATCTACGGGCGGTGGAAGAGGGCGATCGAGGCGGTAAGGGTGTTCAGCGAGGGGTGACCGTAGGGGTGCGGCAGGCTGCGCCCCTACTTTTTCGTGTCGGGTTTGTTCTCTTTCTTCGGTTCTTCCTTCTTGATCAATTCCGATTTTCGCGGAATCTCGTCCAGAAAATCCTTGTTCACCAGCGCGATGCCGAGCGGGGTGTTGCCCTGCGCGTAGAGCATCCCTTTGAGCTCGCGTCCCAGATGAAGCTCGGCCAGCGGTTTTTGCTTCGCGTCCAGAAGCCGGATCGCGTCGACGGGCGGCTTGAGCCCGACGGCGGCCGGTTTTTTCACCGGGGTCTCGACCGCCTGAAACGCCTTGAGCTTGTCGATCTGGTCCAGAAGGCGCTTGACCAGGTCCTGTTTGACCGGCCGCGCCGGGTTCTGCATCGCCCAGCCCGCGTCCTTCGATACCAGCGTGTATTGATCGGCCGGCGTCCGGACTTCGATCGTCTTTACCGCGTCCGTTTTGACGTCGACCAGACGTTTGTCCTCGTAGTGGAACAACTCCGGCTTGAGCTCGTCCATGTTGGCCTTGGCCACCCGGTAGATCGGCTTGTCCGGATCGGTGACCACGTAGACGCTGTCCTTCTCCGTGGCCGCGTAGAACCGCGCGGTCTGCGTTTTGGGCGCGCCGTCGCCCGGCTCGCGTGTCGTGACGGTGACGAGCGGTTTTTTCAGGCCCTTCAGCGTCTTGTCATGGTCCGGTCCGGGATCGATGAAGGCCGTGGCGCGGAGGTTCTGCAGCATCAGGGTCAGGGTGTCCAGCGCATCCCCGTCCGCGGGCGCCTGGACCGGCTTTTTCAAAAGCCAGCGCTTGTCCTGCTTGTCCAGCTGAAAAGTTCGTTTGGGAAATTCGAGCGAGACCTGGTCCACCTTGTCGTGGTCGATGGTCAGGATGATCTTCGTCCGGAAATCGAAGGCCGTACGGGTCAGCGATCCTTTGATCCATTGCTGCGCCAGGACCACGCGCGGGTCGCCGTCCTTTTGAATGTAGATTGTGTTGGGAATCGGGCCGTCGTCGCCGATCAACAAGCGCACCGCGCGGTCGGGCAGGGTGAGCGTGATGTCCGCGTTGGGATGCGCCAGGCCGAACTCGGCCATGTTCTGGACCTTCTCTTCGACCACCCGGGTGAAGCGGACGTCCCCCACGGTCGCAACCAGGCTCTGGACCTCGCGCTGGTCGGCGTCGGTCTGCAGGGGCCGGGTCAGCCGCCATTTCCCGTCCGCGGATTTCTTGAGCTCGATCCCGCCGGACGGGTAATGTAGTTCGACGGCATTGACGTCCTCGCTCTTGAAGTCGAAGAGCCGGTCGGCGTTCTGCGCGGCCTCGTCGGCTTTTTTCCGGTGCGGGATCTCGACGACGACCAGGTAGATCCCGAGCAGGAGCAGGACGGCGGCCATGACGAGCGTCGTTGTGAATTTGTGGCGCACTATAGAAGCCTCCGGCGCCTCCAGATGCCGATCCCGGTGAGGAAGACCCCCGCGGGAAGGAGCAGGAGCGAGACGTACATCAGGAGGGTCCCCTGGGAGCTCGACAGGAAGAGCGGGGTGAAACGGGTCTCCTTCGGCCGGATGGAGATCAGCCCCTTTTCCTGGGCCAACCAGGTGACGGTGTTGAGGAACAGGTCGCCGTTTCCGGAAAAATTAAAAGTGCCGTTCGCGGCAAAGTCGGAGTCTCCGAACACGACCAGCGTCGGCCGCGCCTCGTCGGCCGCGGCGTGGGCGTCGGGGCCGTGGCTGTGTTCGGAGGATCCGGAGGAGGATTTCTTGGTGATCACGGCGGCCAGGGTCAAGGGCCCCCGGACGTCTTCCGCCGGGTTGAAATTCAACCGGCCCTCGGCCAGGCGGGTCTTGGACCAGCTGTTGTCGCTGGTCTGCGCGAGCGGTTTGTAATCGAACTCCGACGCCCGGCCTGGATCGAAATTGACGGACTCGGCGACCGGGAAAAAGGTCGCGAGGTTGAAGCCTTTGGTGATGTCATGGGGAGGATAGTTCGTCACGACCGGGATGGTGAAGTCTCCGCCCAGCAGCCGGGAAACGGGGTCGACGATCAGCCCCTTCCCCATTTTGATTCCCCACTGAGACAGAATGTCGTCCAGGTTCGTCCGGCTGTCGGGGTCGAGAAGAAGCAGGACCTTTCCGTCGGCGGTCAGATAGCTGGACAGGGCGGTCTTCTCCTGAGGGAGGAAGCCTTTCTGCGGGCCGGCGACGACCAGCACGGCCGTTTTGTCCGGGACTTTTCCTTCCTCCAGAAGGGAGAGCGGGCCGACGTCGAACCCCTGCGCCTGGAGAGCGTCCCTCACGCGGGAGTAGCCCGTTTTCTCCTGATCCGAAAGACCGTGCTCCCCGTGATTCTCCAGGAAAAGAATTTTGCGGCGCTCGTCCTGGCCGATGCGGATGATCGCGTTGGTCAACTCCTGTTCGTTGACCGATTTGACCTGGGTTTCCTGCTTGCCGCTCTCGATCACGAGGGTGTCGTACTGGGTGATTCCGTACTGTTTGGCCAGGGACGGATTTTTATCGGGATCGACGAGCGTGTACGTGACGCGCGGATTGCGGTAATTGTAACTGCCCAGCAGGTCCTTGGCCTCCGAACGGCTCCGTCCCTGTTCCGAGACAAAGGCCGTGACCTTCACGTCCCGGTTCAGGTTCTTTAAAACCTCCAGCGTCTGCGGGGCGAGGGAGAAGGCCGAGGTTTCCGAAAAATCGAAGCGGAGGTGATGGCGGGACAGGATGAAGTTCAGAATGCCCAGGATGCCGATGAAGATGAGAACCATGAGGATGCTGTTCAGGCCGAATTTGGTGGACCGACGCGCCGAAAAGGATTTGAGGGCCTCGAAATGGACGATGAAGAACAGAACCAGAAGACCGAGCGCGACCAGTTCCGCCAGGCTCACGTAGGGCTTCCATTGGGGATTGACCTGATAGACGATGGCGGCGGCGACGGCCGTCAGGACGCCCAGCCATCCGGCGGCTCGGCTCAATGTGTTCAGCATTCCCATGGATCCTTCTTATTGGGGCTTATATCATAGGGGCTCACGTCGCCCCCTCCATCGGAAAACCCCGATGGAGCCTCCCCCTCCCGCTCGCCGCGCTCGCCGGGCGGATTCTCCACGAGCTTATTCGGATGTCTCACTTCCATCGCTGCGACTCCAGAACGCGGTGGGTGATGAACAGTCCCACGATGATCAGGGTGAGCTGGTAGACCAGGTCCTCGGTATCGATCATCCCCTTGATGAAATTCTCGGTATGCTCGCCGATGGAAAGATAGGTGAGCAGCGAGCCCAGCGACGAGTCCGTCACGGTCTGGGAGATCCAGCCGATGAGCCACAAAATCAGGACCGCGCCGAAGCCGATGAAGCTGGCGATGATCTGGTTCTCGGTGAGCGACGACGCAAGCAGGCCGACCGCGATGAAGACGCCCCCCAGGAGCCAGATGCCGAGATAGCCGGTCAGGATCGGCATCCACTGGACGGACCCGTAGTACCACATCAGGAACGGCATGTACGCCGTCAGGGCCAGCATCAGCGTGAAGACCGCCATCGCGGCGAGGTATTTGCCCAGCACGATGGACGTCAGCGGCACCGGCGAGGTCATCAGCAGTTCCATCGTCTTGGTCTTTTTTTCCTCGGCCAGAAGCCGCATCGTGATCAGCGGCAGGGTGAGCATCAGGATCACGGCCATGTTATGGAAGGTGGGGCGGAAGATCAGATCGTTCAGATTGATCTGCGGCAGGGCGCCCTGCACGCGCATGATCTGCATGCTCTGGCTGCTGGCGAATAGGACGATGCTGTAAAACAGGTAGCCCGAAATCAGGATGAAGATCGCCGTCACCACGTAGGCGATCGGGGAGTTGAACAGGACGCGAAGTTCTTTTCCCGCGATGGCGAGCGTGCTTTTCATGACGTCTCTCCTTTCACGGCCGCCGGCTTTGATTCTTCCTGTCCGGTTTCTTCCTGTTTCGAGTCCTCTTGTCTCGATTCTTCCCGGGTCAACTGGAGGAAGACGTCTTCGAGCGACAGCTTGACCGCGGACAATTCCAAGAGACCCCAGCCGCGGCGGACCGCCTGCGCGGCCAGCTCGGTCCGGATGTCGCGGCCCAGCTCGCATTCCACGATGAACACCTGCCCGTCGTTCGACGGTTCATGGAAGATCGAGACGACGCCCGGGACGGATTTCAGCGCGTCCGGAGTTTCGGGCGCGGGCGTCCGGAGGGTCAGACGGATTTTTTCCGACCGGCGAAGCTGGGCCGACAGCGTGTCGGGCGTGTCGACGGCCACGATCCGGCCCCGGTGGATGATCACCACCCGCTGGCAGACGGCGGTCGCTTCGGGGAGGATGTGCGTGCTGAGGATGACGGTGTGCTGTCCGGCCAGGTCCTTGATGACCTGGCGCATCTCGATGATCTGTTTCGGATCGAGTCCGGTGGTCGGTTCGTCCAGAATCAGGACCTCGGGGTTGTGGATCAGGGCCTGGGCGAGACCGACGCGTTGTCGGTATCCCCGCGAAAGGTTGCCGATGAGGCGGCCGCGCACCTCGGTCAGCGCGCAGCGCTCCAGGGCCCGCGTCAGGGCCGCCGCGCGGTCCTTCCGTTCGACGCCCTTGATCCTCGAGATGAACCGGAGATACTCCGTCACGGTCATCTCGGTGTAGAGGGGCGGGACCTCGGGGAGATAGCCGATGTGGCGCTTGACCTCTTGAGGCTGTTCGAAGATATCGTAGCCGGCGACGGTGGCCGTCCCGCCGGTGGCCGGCATGAAACAGGTGAGGATGCGCATGGTCGTGGTTTTCCCGGCGCCGTTCGGCCCGAGGAAGGCCAGGATCTCGCCCTTCTGAACGTTGAACGTGACATTCTCGATGGCGGTGAGATCCCCGTAGCGTTTTGTGAGATTTTGAACGTCAATCATCGTCGGTCCGTTTTCGTGTCGGCGCGGGGGTTCCCGTCTCGGTGAATGGATGATGGTTCCGGTTGGTCACGGCGAGTTTTCTTGAACGGACATCGGGAAAACCGGTTTCAACGGCATGAACTGGAAGAAAATTGTGTTTCGCATGGCTCGAAAAACAATATATCGCAACAAAAATTCGTTTGTCAAGTTTTCGCGATCGGATGGTTCGGTTTAGGAAGGATTGCGGGCCGGTCGCGGTCGTCTTAGCGGATCGTGAATCTCAGGGTCTTCAGGACGGTCCCGTCTTCGGACGTCACGTCCACTTTCCATGGCCCGCCGGCGGAGGGCAGAATCGTTTTCGTGCTGTAGGTGCGCCAACTCGCCGATTTGACCTGGAGGGTCACCTCCATCACCATCTTGTCTCCCTGGAACCAGAGATGCTTGATGACGGTCGGCAGTTGACCGCTCTTGATTTTCGTGAAGCAGTAGAGTTTCCCGACGCCCGAATCGAACGAGACGCCCGGCCGGACCGGCGTCAGGTTTTCCACGCCGGACGCGATCACCGCTTCTTCGATGGCGAGCGACGGCGCGGGTTTTTCCTGCGAAGAGACCATGCGGTTTCCCATCGCCGCCGTCAGGATTCCCAACGCCAGCAAACCGTGCATTGCGGCCTGTAGACGAGACCGGGTCATTTCGATCCCCTTGGTTTCAGCCCGGCGCCGATCCGGGAGACGGCGGTTCGCGCTCGTTCTTTTTCAAGCTTTCCAAACCCGCCAGGATGCGATGCTCCAGTTCCGGTCCCCAATTCGGCAGTGTTCGGAGGAGGCGCGACCGGGCGAGTTGTTCGAGGTCCTGGAGGTTTTCGATGCGAAATCGTTTATAGAGCACCGCGGCCGCGTCGGGGTCGAGACCGGGCAGGTCAAACGGGGCGTTTTCGGCCCCCGGGAGGGCGGGTTCGAATTCGCGGATCGTTCCGGTTTTCAGTCCTTCGAGAATTTTCCGTTCCAGGTCCCGGCCGATTCCCGGAATGGATTTTAACCGGCCCCGTTGGGCGAGGTCGGCCACCGAATCCTTCAAGCGTTCAAGGTTGTCTGCGGCTTTGCGATAGGCCCGTATCCGATAGGGATTGGCCCCCTCCAACTGCAGGCGATCCGCGATGATCCGGAAAGCGTCCGCGACCTGTTGATTCGTCATGGAATAATTATACCACAAGCGTAACCCGATCGGAGGGGACCGGGAACCGCAGGCGCGTGAAGATCGAAACGGCCGAAGAATCCCGGCGTTTCGGTGGGGCGCTTTGGAATGACTGAAAAATACCGGAGGTCGACGCGCCCCGGATGTTTTAACCTAGGTGCCCATCTCCCAGGAAGCGAGATAGTTGGCCTGTTCTTTGGTGAGCCGGTCGATTTGGATTCCCATTCCCTTGAGCTTCAACCGGGCGATCTCCTGGTCGATTGGGGCCGGGACCGGGTAAACCTTTCGTTCCAGTTTCTTGGAATTCTTCACGAGGTGTTCGGCCGAAAGGGCCTGGTTGGCGAAGCTCATGTCCATGACGCTGGCGGGGTGGCCCTCCGCGGCGGCCAGGTTGATGAGACGGCCTTCTCCCAACAGATTGACGCGATGTCCGTTGGAAAGGGTGTACTCGTCGACGAATTCACGGATCAGGCGCTTCCGTTTGCTCAGCTTTTCGAGCGCCGGGATGTCGATCTCGACGTTGAAATGGCCCGAATTGCAGATGACGGCCCCGTCTTTCATGACGGCGAAATGCTCTTTGCGGATCACCTTGATATCGCCCGTCACGGTGACGAAGAAATCGCCGATCGGGGCGGCCTCGGCCATGGGCATGACGCGAAAACCGTCCATGACGGCCTCGATCGCCTTCAGCGGGTCGATTTCCGTGACGACGACGTCGGCCCCCATCCCCTTGGCCCGCATCGCGATGCCGCGCCCGCACCAGCCGTAGCCGCTGACCACAAAGACGGTTCCGGCCACCAGCCGGTTGGTCGCGCGCAGGATCCCGTCCAGGGTGCTCTGCCCGGTGCCGTAGCGGTTGTCGAAAAGATGCTTCGTGTTCGCGTCGTTGACCGAGATGATCGGAAATTTCAACACGCCCCGGTGGGCCATGCTTCTCAACCGGATCACCCCGGTCGTGGTCTCTTCGGTTCCGCCGATGATTTCCTTGAGGAGGTCCTTTCGTTTGGAATGAAGCGTCGAGACCAGGTCCGCGCCGTCGTCCATCGTGATCATGGGACGGTGGTTCAACGCCGCCTGGATGTGGCGGTAGTAGGTGTCGTTGTCCTCGCCTTTGATCGCGAAGACCGGAATCCGGAAATGCTCGACCAGCGCGGCCGCGACGTCGTCCTGCGTGCTGAGGGGGTTGGAGGCGCAGAGCACCACGTCGGCGCCGCCGGCCTTCAGGGCGGTCATCAGGTTGGCCGTCTCGGTGGTGACGTGGAGGCAGGCCGATAGGCGGGTCCCGCGGAGCGGCAGCTCTTTTTTGAAACGCCGGTTGACCAGTTCCAGAACGGGCATTTCCTGCTGCGCCCACTCCATCCGGAGCAGGCCTTTTTGAGCTAAACGAATATCCTTAATATCGTAATCCATCGATGCTCCTTTATTTAGTAGGGGCTCGCGTCGCCCCCTCCGCCTAATCTTTCGAGGGTTTTCCTATTTACGATTTGCCATTCTCGAAACACCAAATTCCCCGCCGAAACACGTAAATCGTAAATTGTAAACAGGGGAAAATTCCCCTGGCGGGGAATTTTCGGCCGCCCCCTCTCGCTCGTTTTGCTCGCTGGAATCAATTGTGGGGTTTGGGGATTTACAGCCCGGCTTCCTTGCGAAGGGCGGCGGCCAGGTCGGTATTTTCCCACGTGAATTCCGGCTCGGTTCGGCCGAAGTGACCGTAGGCCGCGGTTTTTTTGTAGATCGGCCGTCGGAGTTTCAGGTGTTCGATCATTCCCTTGGGCGTCATCGGAAAATGTTTTTGCACGAGCTTCAGGATCTTTTGGTTCGGGACCTTGCCGGTGTTTTTGGTGTTGACCAGGATGGAGACCGGTTCCGGGACGCCGATGGCGTACGCCATCTGGATCTCGCAGCGATCGGCGAGGCCGGCGGCGACGATGTTCTTGGCGATGTACCGGGCCATGTAGGACGCCGAGCGATCGACCTTGGAGGGGTCTTTCCCGGAGAAGGCGCCGCCCCCGTGGCTCCCGACGCCTCCGTAGGTGTCGACGATGATTTTCCGCCCGGTCACGCCGGTGTCGCCCTGCGGACCGCCCACCACGAAGCGCCCGGTCGGGTTGATGTGGTACACGATCTTTTCCTCGTCCATCAATTCCGCGGGAATGATCGGCTTGATCACTTTTTCAATGACGTCCTCGCGAATCTCCTTCAAGGTCACCTCCGGGCTGTGCTGCGTGGAGATGACGACCGTCGTGACCCGGACCGGTTTCCCGTCCCGATAGTCGACGGTGACCTGGGACTTTCCATCGGGCCGAAGGTAGGGCAGGATGTCCTTTTTCCGGACCTCCGCCAGCCGGCGGGTCAGCTTGTGGGCCAGGATGATGGGCGTGGGCATGAACTCCGGCGTTTCGTTGCTGGCGTATCCGAACATGATGCCCTGGTCTCCCGCGCCGCCCGTGTCCACCCCCTGGGCGATGTCGGGGGACTGGGCGTGGATCGAGGTGATGACGGAGCAGGTTTCGTAATCGAAGCCGTACTTGGCCCGCGTGTAGCCGATCTCCTTGATCGTTTCGCGCACGATGTCCGGAATCTCGACGTAACAGGAGGTGCTGATCTCCCCCGCGACGAAGGCCAACCCGGTGGTCACCAGCGTTTCGCAGGCCACGCGGCAATACGGGTCCTGGGCGATAATGGAATCCAGGATCGCGTCCGAAATCTGGTCCGAGATTTTATCGGGGTGTCCTTCGGTGACCGATTCCGATGTGAATAAATAATCCTCCCCTTTCATTCCTGTCATTTATTTCTCCTTTGGCCGCTTTCGTTGTCGGTCCGGGTTGAGCGCGTGAAACGGGTCCATCGCGTTCGATTAAATTCTTGAACTTGCGTAACCTTTTTTATATCACAGGGGTCGACTTTGTCAAGGAAAAAGTGAGGCGCTCGGGCGGAAAAGCCCTCCGTTTGCTTGACAGGGCCGAAGCCGACACGTTACAGTCAGGTCGTTGAAATCATCGCGGGGGAGCGACGCGTGAGATGACTGTGCCGGCGAACGTGATCAAGCACGCGCGGGAATTGCGGGAGGCCATCGAGCGGCACAATTACCGGTACTACGTGCTCGACGCCCCGACGATCCCGGACGTCGAATACGACAGGCTGTTCCGGGAACTGCAATCGCTGGAGTCGAACTATCCCGAGCTGGTCGTTCCCGAGTCTCCCACGCAGCGGGTGGGCGCCGCTCCGCTCACCGAATTTACGTCGGTCACCCACCGCGCGCCGATGCTGTCCCTGAACAACGCGTTCGAGGAGGAAGAAGTCGTCGCCTTCGACCGCCGCATCCGGGAGCATCTGGACGTGGACGAAGTGGAATACGCCGTGGAGCCGAAATTCGACGGCGCGGCCGTCAGCCTGTCCTATCAAAACGGCCGGCTGGCGCAGGGCGCGACGCGCGGGGACGGCTATACGGGGGAGGAGGTCACGGCCAACCTTCGCACCGTCAAGGTCATCCCGCTGCGGTTGCCGGCCGAGCCGCCGCCGGCGCGCTTGGAGGTCCGGGGCGAGGTGCTGATGCTCAAGCGCGATTTCGAACGCTTAAATCAGGAACAGGCCCGGAAGGGCGAGAAAATATTCGTCAATCCGCGCAACGCCGCCGCCGGCGCCCTCCGGCAGCTCGACCCGCGCATGACCGCCGCGAGACATCTGACATTTTTCGCCTACGCGCTGGAGGATGTCGAGGGAATGGCGCTTCCCCGGACGCACAGCGCGTTGATGGATTTCCTCGTCACCCAGAAATTTCCGGTCAGCCCCGAGCGAAAGGTGGTGCGGGGTGTCCAGGGGCTTTTGGATTACTACCGGCTCATCGGATCCAAACGCGAACGGCTGCCCTACGATATCGACGGGGTGGTTTACAAAGTGAACGATTTGGGCCTGCAGGAGCGCTTGGGGTTCGTGGCGCGGGCGCCGCGTTTCTCGGTGGCGCACAAATTCCCCGCGCAGGAGGCGATGACGGAGGTTCTGGACATCGACGTCCAGGTCGGACGGACGGGGGCCGTCACGCCGGTGGCGCGGCTCAAGCCGGTCTTCGTGGGCGGCGTGACGGTCACCAACGCGACGCTGCACAACGAAGACGAGGTCCGCCGGAAGGACGTCCGGATCGGCGACACGGTGGTCGTCCGCCGCGCCGGGGACGTCATCCCGGAAGTCGTGAGCGTGGTGCCGGACCGGCGGCCGGCCGGCGCGAAGGAATTCGTCATGCCGCGGGCCTGCCCCGTCTGCGGATCGAAGGTCGTCCGACTTCCGGGGGAGGCGATTTCCCGATGCAGCGGGGGCTTGTACTGCCCGGCGCAGCGCAAGCAGGCGATCCTGCATTTCGCGAGCCGCCTGGCGATGGACATTCAGGGCCTCGGCGAGAAACGGGTGGATCAATTGGTGGACAATCGGATAGTGGAAACGCCGGCGGATCTCTACCGTCTGGACGCGCCGACGGTGGCCGCGCTGGAGCGGATGGCCGAGTTGTCCGCGGGCAACCTGGTGAAGGCGATCGAGTCCGGCAAGCGCACGACGCTCGCGCGGTTCATCTACGCGCTCGGCATTCCGGACGTGGGGCAAGCGACGGCGAAAGAGCTGGCCCGATTTTTCGGGGATCTGGACCCGCTGATGGAGGCGGACGAGCGAACCCTCCGCTTTATTCCGGACATCGGACCCGAAGTCGCCCAGTCCATCGTCCAGTTCTTTTCGGAACCGCACAACCGGAAGGTGATCGAGCAGTTGAGGGCCGCCGGCGTGCGTTGGGAACGGGAGACGGGCGGCCAGAAAAAGACAACGTTGGCGGAGTTCATCGCCCGTCTGGACATTCCGGGCGTCGGACCGTCGACCGCCGAGCGGCTGGCGGGGTGGGCCGGCGGAATCGAAGGGTTGATGCAGGCCGACGCGCAGACGCTTAAGAAGGAATTCAACCTTTCTCCGAATGCGGCCCGCTCGATCGCCGATTATTTCCGGAATGCCGGGAACCGGAGGATGATCCAACAGCTTCTGGATCTCGGCCTGACCTTCACAAAGGATGGCGGGTCCGCTGAAAAGTCCTCGCCGGTTCGCGGCAAGACGTTCGTGCTGACCGGCGCGCTTTCGAACATGACGCGGGAAGGGGCCAAGGCGAGGATCGAAGCGCTGGGCGGGAAGGTGGCCGGCAGCGTATCGAGTAAAACGGATTACGTGGTCGCCGGCGCCGACGCGGGGAGCAAACTCGCCAAGGCCCGGGAACTGGACGTCCAAATTTTGGATGAGGAAGGTCTCATGAAACTTTTGGCGGGCGCCGCCGGGAGCGACGCCCCAAAATGATCCGCGCGGGATTTTATCAGTCCAGGCCCGTATTCGGGGAGATCCGGCGGAATGTCGAGTCGGTTCTGCGGCGCTTGGATCGGATCGACCGGGGCGCGGCGGACCTGATCGTGCTCCCGGAGCTTTTCAACAGCGGCTATCAATTTATTTCCCGGCGAGAGGTATCGGAATTGTCCGAAACGGTTCCGGACGGATGGACGACACGGCGTCTGTGCGAGTTCGCCAAGGACAAGAAAATCTGGCTGGTCGCCGGTCTTCCCGAACGGGCCGCAAAGGTTTTTTACAATTCGGCCGTTCTGGTCGGGCCCAAGGGCTATGTCGCGACCTATCGAAAGATTCACCTGTTCTATGAAGAAAAGCTCTGGTTCAAGCCGGGGATGAACCGCTTCCGTTCGTTCGACATCGGGAAGGCGCGGGTCGGAATCATGGTCTGCTTCGACTGGTTCTTTCCGGAAGCGGCTCGAAGCTTGGCCCTGGCCGGTGCTGAAATTATCTGCCACCCGGCCAATCTCGTTCTACCGTACTGCCCGGACGCCATGGTCACCCGAAGTCTTGAGAACCGCGTCTTCGCGATCACGGCGAACCGGATCGGCTCCGAGCGGCGCGGCGGCAAGAAGCGGCTGACCTATATCGGCCAGAGCGAGATCGTCGATCCCAAGGGCCGCATTCTTTTCCGGGCCCCGAGGAATCAAGAGTCGCTCAAGATTTTAGAGATCAACCCCCGCGAGGCCCGTCATAAGACGCTGAACCGCTACAACAACCTCTTCCGCGATCGGCGGGTGGAATTATATAACACGGGCCGGAAGGTTTCTTTTTAAAATCCTGCCGGTCGGTTGACCTTTTTGTCGGGACGGGGTATATTCCTGTGCAATGATGGCGGAAGACTTTCCCTATGCGTTAACGGCTCACGCGGCCAAAGTAATTTCAGAACGTCGAATTCAGTTGACATGGGTGGCGCAAGTCTTAACCCGGCCGTTGAATACCGAGCCTGATAAGCAAGATCCAATGTTACGGCATGCCTTGGGTCGTATTGCTGAATACGGAGGGCGGGTATTGCGAGTGGTGTACAACGAGAAAACACAACCGTGGCAGATTGTTACCGCATATTTTGACCGCAAGGAAAGGAGCAGGAAATGAAGGTGCATTTTGATGAAAAAGCAGACGCGATCTATCTCCGTCTTGACGAATCCAAAATCGTCGAGTCGGAGGAAGTGCAACCCGGCATCATCCTCGATTTCAATGAGCAGAACGAGGTGGTCGGCATTGAAATTCTTCGGGTGAAAGGCCGTGTGCCGCTGGCCAACCTGAAACAGATGCAGTTTGAGGTCGCATAAATGAAAGAATATCGTCCTGCCAAGAAGCGCATCACCGTTTCAGTCGGCGAGTCTGTGCGAATTCTTCGCGAGCTCCAGGAGCTAAGCCAGAGCCAGTTGGCCCGCCTAACCCGCATTCCCCAATCCACCATTTCGGCAATTGAGAACGATCGCGTCCGTCTGGGTGTTGAGCGCGCAAAGGTTCTGGCCCGAGCGCTCAAGTGTCATCCTGGAGTCTTGGTGTTTCCCGGTTGGGAACTTCCCGGCATCGCTGCGGCATAGCCTGTTATACGCTCCCATCGTAGGGGCGTGATTCATCACGCCCTGATTTGGATGCAATTCATTGCGTCCCTACCGCCACAGCGTTAATTTCCCATCCCGGCTGTAAATGTTGACCTGTGTCAAAGGTTGTAAAAAGGCATGCTTTATTGACTTTCGCGGACCTTACGAGATGCCGTGAATCTAACCCCTGTTGGAGCCGCTGGCGACTCGGCGGGGGCGCGGCTTTTTGACTTAATGGCCGCCCCGGGAGAAAGTTGACTCTCACCCTTCTTCAATCTGCTGGGCGCCGTGATGCACGGTCAGGATTTCGACTCGTGATTTTTTGGAGACAACACGGTAGATGATGCGGTAATGGCCGATGATCACTTCTCGAAGGCCGGAAGTCGGGAACTCTGGAACCATCCGTCCGGAGTTTGGAAATCGGGCGAGCCGGGCGACTTTCTTTTTGATCTCTTTCCCAAAGCGTTGAGCCGCCTCCGGATCATCCGCCTTGATGTACTGAACAACCTCCAACAGGCTTCGCAGGGCCGGAGCGGTCCATTCGACGGCGTAAAGTTTCTTAGGCATTCAGGAGTTCGTCCAATTGCCGCATGGCTTCCTTGTGGCGGACCCGATCTCCTTTTTCGGCAGCCTGAAGTCCCCGAATGATCGCTTCCAACAATTCAAGCCGCTCCAGCCTATTCTCGTACTCTTTGACATCTTCGATCACGGCGGCCGAACGGCCCCGCTGGGTCAGAATGAGCGGCCGCCGGGTTTTCTTGATCTTCCGAAGCAGATCGGCTGCTTGGGTGCGGAAATCGGTTACCGGTGTTACATCCTCGGCGAACTTAGCTCTCATATCGAAGATCTCCTTTTAGAAGTACTTTTTTCGATCGGTCTAATGTACTGTAAAAATACCTTATTTAGGGTCGAATGTCAATTCAAGTATGAGATGATTTCATCCGTAATCATGGTCGCAAACAACGACAATCTTCATTGACCGGCTTCACGATCGTTGCTACAATGTCCTCAGACGGCTGACGGGGGGCTTCTTGAATAAGCTCGAACAACTTATAAAAATTCTCGACCGCGAATTTCCGGACCCGAAGGTCGAGCTTCATTACGAGACCCCCTTGGAACTCCTGATCGCCACGATCCTTTCGGCCCAATGCACCGATGACCGCGTCAACAAGGTCACGCCGCATCTGTTTAACAAGTACAAGACCGCGGCGGACTACGCCAGGGCGGATCCGTCCGTTCTTGAGCAGGAAATCCGGTCCACCGGCTTCTACAAGAACAAGGCCAAAAACATCATCGGGTGCGGCCGGGCCCTGGTCGAGAAGCACGCCGGCCGGGTTCCGCAAACGATGGATGAGCTGGTCGAGCTGCCCGGCGTCTGGCGCAAAACGGCCAATGTCATCCTGGGAAACTGTTTCGGCCGCCCGGCCATCGTGGTGGATACGCATGTCCGGCGGGTCAGTCAACGCCTGGGATTGACCCGGTCGGACGACCCGGATGAAATCGAGACGGAACTCGGCCGTTTCATTCCCGAAAAGAAATGGACCCGCGTCTCGCACCAGCTTCTGCTCCACGGCCGCCACGTCTGCAAGGCGAAAAACCCCCGGTGTCCGGACTGCGGACTCAAGCCGATCTGCCGTTATTTCAAGCAGGAGCGCAAGGCCGGTTGATCCCGGCCGGGGCGCCGGTTTGTTTGACAAACCGGGCCGTTCTCTATATAATGACTGGTTTATTAGCCAGGCGAGGTTTGATGATTGAAAGCATGACCGGCTACGGCCGAAGCGAGGGAAGTTACCGCGACCTGACGATCGTTGCGGAGCTTCGGTCGACCAATCATAAATACTGCGATATCACGGTTCGGCTGCCCAAGCTTTTGCTCCCTCTCGAGACCGTTCTTCGGAAACAGGTGCAGCAACGATTCACCCGCGGCCGGCTGGAAGTGGCCGTATCGATCAACGGCGCCAACGAGCAGCCGAAGCAACTCGACGTGGACCTCGAGCTCGCCCGCCAGTATTCCCGGATTCTCAAAGACCTGAAGGCCAAGCTTGATTTGCCGGGCCCGGTGGATCTGGCCCTGTTGATGAATTTCAAGGACATCATCACGACCGCGGAATGGACCGGGACGACGGACGCCCTGGCGGCGCAGGTCCGGGGACTCCTGAACGAAGCCATGGACCGCTTGGAAGCCATGCGCCGGAAAGAGGGGCGTGCGCTGGTCCGCGATCTCGGTCAGCGTCTCCGGTTGATCGAGAAGGCGCTGCGTCACATCCAGTCGCGCGTCCCGGCGATGGTTCGGGGCTATCAGGCCCGCCTCAACGAGCGCATTGAACGATTAACCCAAGGGGTTAAATTGGACCCGGCTCGGTTGGCCCAAGAGGTGGCTGTTTTTGCCGAACGATCGGATGTGAGCGAGGAACTGACCCGATTAAAAAGTCACCTGAACCAGTTCAGGACCATGATGCAGGGACGGGAGTCCATCGGGCGAAGCCTGGATTTTCTCATCCAGGAAATGAACCGGGAGGTCAACACGATCGGGTCCAAGGCCAGCGACGCCTCCATCGCGATGAAGGTGGTCGGCATCAAGAGCGAGTTGGAAAAGCTCAGGGAACAGGTTCAAAACATCGAATGACGGTCGGTTCGCGGTCAATTTGTAGGGGCTCGCGTCGCCGCTATTATCTATGGGGGCCCGTGCGGGCATTGCTCTTCCGATGCCCCCATACCCCGCGCTCGGACAGGCGAAGCCTGATCCTCGCTTTTCACCGGCCAAGCCGGATGGAGCGACTCGACCGAGCTCGTCGAGGTCCTCCCCCTCCCGCTCGCCGTGCTCGCTGGAAAGAGGCTTATGCGTGACAGTGCAGAACCCAAAGGCAAAGGAAGCACGGCGTCCAGAAGAACGGGGCTGCTTTTAGTGGTGTCCGCGCCCTCCGGCGCGGGTAAGACCACGTTATGCCGCGAGATGGCGCATACGATGCCCGGTCTGCAGTATTCCATTTCATACACGACGCGCTTGCCGCGTCCGAACGAGGTCGACGGAAAGGACTACTTCTTCATCGGGGAACCCGAGTTTATGCAGATGGTCCAGCGGAACGAATTTGCGGAATGGGCCAAGGTCCACAATCATTTCTATGGAACCCATGCGGGTTTTCTAAAACGGACGATGGCCGCCGGAACGGACGTTCTCCTGGATGTCGACGTTCAAGGGGCCAAATTATTAAAGAAGCGGTTTCCGGACGGAATTTTCATTTTCGTCCTCCCCCCCTCCATGGCGACGTTGATGGAGCGGCTCCGGGAGCGGCGATCGGACCCGCCGGAGGAGATCGAACGGCGCCTCCAAGTGGCGCGGAAAGAGATTCAAAATTTCATCGATTACGACTACATCATCGTCAACGATGACATTAAAAAGGCCATCCGTGATTTGGAATCCGTCATTTTGGCCGAACGCATCCGGATCAATCATGCGGATCCGGACTGGATCCGCGGGCAGTTCTTGAACTGAGCGCGGAACAAGCGAAAGGGAGGGTAGAGGAAAATGGACATCATGTCGCTGATTACGGATTATGACGATACCAAGATCGACAGCCGGTACCGGCTGGTCATCATTGCGGCGCAACGGGCCCGACAGCTGATGCAGGGTTCGAAGCCCCAGGTCACCAGCAAGTTTACCAAGGAAACCACGATCGCCCTGGACGAGGTATTGCAAGGCAAAACGGAGTTCATGACGGGCAAGGAGGCCAAAGTGGCCATGAAGGAAGCCATGCTCGCCCGTGAGATCGAGGATCGGGCCCGCGCCCGGGCCAAGGCGAAGGCGCTGCTGCCGCAGGAGGATGAAACCGAGATCAAGAAGGACCTGAGCATTTATGTCAGTGACCATAAGGAGGAAGCGCTTCCCGTGGTCGAGCCGGAAGAGTGACGGATAGAGCCCGATGGAAGCGGATCTGCAAGGCCAACATATCCTTTTGGGAGTCACGGGAAGCATCGCGGCCTACAAGTCGGTTCTGATCCTAAGGCAACTCATCCAGGCCGGGGGGAAGGTCACGGTGGTGATGACGTCGTCCGCGCAGCAATTCATCACCCCGCTGACGTTTCAGGTCCTGTCCCGTCGTCCCGTCTTCACGAACCTGTTTGATCCGAGCGATGAAATCCGCCACCTGACGTTGGCCGAGCAGGTCGATCTGATTCTGATCGCCCCGGCCACGGCCAACGTCATCGGCAAAATCGCGAACGGGATTGCGGACGACCTCCTGACCACGCTGGCGGTGGCCAGTTCATCTCCGATCGTGATCGCCCCGGCCATGGACGGCGATATGTGGACCCATCCCGTGTTGCAGCGCAACCTGTCCATTTTGGAAGGTCTGGGTGTTCGCGTCGTGTCTCCCGAAGAGGGTCCTCTCGCCTCCGGGAAGGAGGGGACGGGCCGTTTGGCTTCGGAGGGCCGGATCGTGGAGGCCGTCTTGAGCCGACTGAGAAAACGGGGCGACCTGAAAGGAGAAACGGTCCTGGTGACGGCCGGACCCACGAGGGAAGCGATCGATCCGGTTCGGTTTATTTCGAATCGATCGTCGGGCAAAATGGGCTATGCGCTGGCTCGCGCCGCTCAGGGACGCGGGGCGCGGGTCATTCTGGTCAGCGGTCCGACGCCGCTTCCGAGCCCCGCCAAGGTGGAACGGATTCAGGTCCAATCCGCGGATGAAATGCGGGAGGCCGTTTTGCGCTATTGGCCCGAGTCGACCGTGCTCATCATGGCGGCCGCAGTCTCGGATTATCGCCCCCGTCGTCGTTCGGAACAAAAACTTAAAAAGAATCATGAAGCCCTGTTCCTCGAGCTTGAACCCACGCCGGATATCCTGACGGAAGTCCGCTCACGGCGGGGCCGTCAAATCGTGGTCGGCTTCGCGGCCGAGACGGAGGACGTCTTGAGCCGGGCCCGATCCAAGCTGGCGCAAAAAGGACTCGATCTCATCGTGGCCAACGATGTAACCCAGGAAGGGGCGGGTTTTGACCTGGACACCAACATTGTAACCTTGATCGATGCTCAGGGCGGAACCCGGGCGTTGCCCAAATTATCAAAGGCCGAAGCGGCCGAGCAAATCCTGGATCGGATCAACGAGTTGAAGAGTCGATCCGGAACGGGAGACCGTCCGCTTCGTTGACTTTTATCCGGGATTTGTTATGATGGGGCTGCCCGAACCCGCATCTCTTGTGGAGGTCTATGGATAAAAAAAAGGAACAGGGAAAACCTCTTTCCCCCGAAATCGCCAAGCTCTCTGAAAAATGGGCCAAGGACCCCAAATCGAGACTCTTTGTGCCGTTGGCGGAGGAATATTTGAAGTCCGGAATGCTTCACGAAGCCCAAATCGTGTTGACCGACGGGTTGAAGATCCATCCGAATTTTCATACGGCCCGGACGATTCTGGGGAAAGTATACCTTGAAAAAGGTCAAATCGCCGAAGCGAAGGCGGAATTTGAACAGGTGATCAAGGTTGATCCGGAGAACCTTCTTGCGCATCGCAAGCTGGCCAATCTTTACCATGAATCGGGCGAGTGGGACAAGGCGCGGATCTCCTGCCGGGCGGTTCTGCTGTCCAGTCCCAAGGACCCCGAGATGAAACTTATCTCGGACGAATTGGATCGCATCGAAGAATCGAAACGGCAAAAGCTGCAGGCGCAAATGACCGTTTCAACCGAAGCGGGGTCGCTTGAGATGCAGGTTGAACAGACCGCCCATGCCACGCTTCCGTTGGAAGCGCCACCGGTCGAAAAAGAAACGGCCCGTGACGTTCCTCCGGAAAAGATCGAAGCTCCGTCGGCCGTAATCAATCTCGGCGGGCCCGAACCCGCTTTGGAACAGGTCCCGGAGCCGCCGGCGTCCGAAGCCGCCGCGGTGCCGGACGGCGTTGCAATCTCTGAAACGGAAACGGTCCGGCCCAGCGAGCCTTCGATCGAAGCAGCCCCGGCCGCTCCGGCGCCGACCGAAGAAATTACCACCGAGGCCCTAGCCGATCTGTATATCCGGCAAGGCTTTTATGAAAAAGGAATCGCGATCTATCGACGCTTGCTCGCGAAGGATCCGGCCAATCAGGTCTTGTTCAAAAAGCTGGAGGAAACCGTTGAATTGGCCAGGCTGCTGAACGAGGGTCCGCAACTCAAAACCAAAACGGCCCCCGCCCCCGAAGCTCCTCCTCCTGCGTCCGCGCCGGCGCCGGAGACTCCAACGGCCTCTCCCGCGGCCGAACCCGCACCGGCCAGAGATCAAGAGCGACAAAAGATGCTCAAGATCCAACGGCTTCAATCCTGGTTGGACAGCATTAAAAAGGGGCAGGGCTGATGGGGATGGCCGACGCCCTGCAGGGTGTGATCGACGATCTCGATGAAGCGCGCGGGGCGGCACTCGTCGGAATGGACGGGATCGTCGTGGAAGAGAGGAAGCACGATGGCCAGCTCGATCTCCAGGCGCTCGGGGCCGAGTTCAGCGGGCTGCTCAGGACGGCCGGGAAACTGGGCGACTCGGTCGGGTTCGGAGGGATCCTGGAACTGGTCACCAGCGCCGAACGCTCCGTGGTGGTTCTCCGGCAGGTGACGGCCGAGTATTTCCTGATCCTGGTGATTCAAGCCGACGGAAATTTGGGGAAGGCGCGGTTTCTCCTGCGGCGCGCCGGCGCGCAACTCAAAACGGAATTGTGAGGCTGGAATCACCGTGGATCGGATTCTGGTGTTGCATGGTCCGAATTTAAATCTATTGGGAACCCGCGAAACCTCGGTGTATGGAACCCTGCCCTTGCCCGAGATCGACCGGCAGCTCAGGACGCTGGCCGAGAAAGAAGGGGTGGAACTGACCATCGAACAGTCCAACTCCGAGGGAGAGCTGGTGACTCTGATTCAGAAGGCTTCCGGCCGATATCAGGCGGTGCTGATTAACCCCGCGGCGTATACTCATACCAGCATCGCGCTGCGCGACGCCGTCGCTGCGGTGGGCCTGCCCACCGTTGAAGTCCACCTCTCGAACATTTATCAGCGTGAAGCCTTTCGTCGGCATTCGTACATCTCGGATGTGTCCGTCGGGCAGGTCAGCGGTTTCGGCGCTTACAGTTATCAATTGGGGCTGTTGGCCGTGATCCACCATTTGAGAACGAAACCGCAACAGACCTGACCGTTTGTCCATAAACCCGAATAACAGGTGAGGAGGAGTGGGTGTGATTTCGACTACGGAGTTTCGGAACGGCGCCAAGGTGGAAATTTCGGGTGAACCGTTCGTCATTATCGAGTTTCAGCATGTCAAGCCCGGAAAAGGCGGGGCCTTTGTGCGGACGCGGCTGAAAAGCCTTAAATCCGGTAACGTGCTGGAGCGCACGTATCGCTCGGGCGAGACGTTGGACGAGCCGGACATCGAGGAAAAAGAGATGCAGTTCCTGTACGCCCAGGGGCGCGAATTCCATTTTATGGACACGTCCACGTACGAGCAGTTGGCTTTCGACCAGGATCAATTGGGCGACAGCCGCGATTTCTTGAAGGAGAACATGCTGGTGAAGATTCTAATCTACAAAGGCAAACCCTTGACCGTGGAAGTCCCCACGTTTGTGGCATTGAAGATCGCCCGGACGGATCCCGGCGTGCGCGGGGATACGGCCAGCGGCGGAACCAAACCGGCGGTGCTGGAGACCGGGGCGACCATCAAGGTGCCCTTGTATCTGGAAGAAGGGGAAGTCATCAAGATCGATACCCGATCCCGGTCCTATGTGGAACGGGCATAGGGAATTATGAATCTTAAGGAACTCAAAGAGCTGATCGAGCTGATCCAGAAAAGCCAGATCGCCGAATTGGAACTGGAAAAATCCGGGGTGCGGGTCCGGATCAAAAGAGACCGCGTCCAGATGGCGCCGCCTCCCGTGTCCGAGGAAGCCGCGCCGGCCCCCCCCGCGCCTGCGGAGACCCCGCTTCCTCAGGCGGCCCCGCCGCCTCCCGCGATTCCGGCCGGATGGCTGACGTTGACGGCCCCGGTCGTGGGGACGTTTTATCGGGCTCCATCTCCGGACTCGGACCCCTACGTCGAGATCGGAAGCCAGGTCAAAAAAGGGCAGATTCTTTGCGTGATCGAGGCGATGAAGTTGATGAACGAGATCGAGTCGGAATGGGACGGAAAAATAGTCGAGATCCTGACCGAGAACGCCCAACCGGTTGAGTACGGCGAGCCCTTGTTCCGCATCGAGCCTCTGACGCCGACCTAACGCACGGCCGAACGGAACCGTTTCGGAAACCATCGTCGGGAATCCAAGGGACGCTCATGTTTAAAAAAATTTTGGTGGCCAATCGTAGCGAGATCGCGGTCCGGATCATCCAGGCGTGTCGCGAGCTTGGGATCAAGACGGTCGCGGTTTACTCGGAGGCCGATGCGCAGGCTCTTCACGTCCGGTTGGCGGATGAACATCTGTGCATCGGACCGTCGGACGCCGCTCTCAGTTACCGCAATATTCCGAACATCCTGAGCGCGGCGGAGATCACGGGCGCCGAGGCCATTCATCCGGGATACGGATTCCTGGCGGAAAACGCGCATTTCGCGGAGGTCTGTCAGTCGGTCGGGATCAAATTCATCGGGCCGACCTCGGAGAACATCGCCATGATGGGCGACAAGGCCAAGGCCCGGGAGCTGATGACGAAACAAGGCATCCCTGTCTTGCCCGGCAGCCTGGGGGTGCTCTCGGAAGAAAAGGAAGCCCTGGCGGCGGCGAAGCGCATCGGCTATCCGGTCATCATCAAGGCCACGGCGGGCGGGGGCGGCCGGGGCATGCGGGTCGTGACGCAGGACGAAGACTTCCTGTCGGCCTTTCAAACGGCTCAGGCCGAGGCGAAGACCGCGTTCGGGGACAGCGGGGTTTATCTGGAAAAATATTTTCTCGAGCCTCGGCACATCGAGGTCCAAATCATGGCGGATGAAAAAGGCCGGACGGTCTATTTGGGCGAACGGGATTGTTCCGTTCAGCGCCGGCATCAAAAACTCATTGAAGAATCGCCGTCGGCGGCGGTCGGGGAGGCGCTTCGGCGGGAGATCGGGCTCGTCGCCGTCGCGGCGGCCCGGTCGGTCAATTACTGCAACGTCGGAACCGTGGAATTCCTCCTGGACAAGGATCAGCGGTTCTACTTTATGGAGATGAACACGCGGATCCAGGTCGAGCACCCGGTGACCGAGATGGTGACCGGGATCGACATGATCAAAGAGCAGATCAAGATCGCGGCCGGACTTCCGCTCGATGTTCGTCAAAGCGAAATCAAATTGCGGGGTCACAGCTTTGAATGCCGGATCAATGCCGAGTGTCCGGACACCTTTACGCCTTCACCCGGAACCATCACGGTTTTTCGAACGCCCGGCGGGCCGGGCGTTCGCGTGGATTCCGCCGTGATCTGCGACGACGTGGTTTCCCCGTATTACGACTCGCTCATCGCCAAACTCATCGTCCATGCCGAGAACCGGGAGGCCGCGATGGCCCGCATGCGACGGGCCTTGGACGAGTTCATGATCGAGGGGATCAAAACAACCCTCCCCCTTCACAAGCGGATCTTCGACGACCCCGTGTTTCAGAAAGGGCGGATCTCGACCGGCTATCTCGAAAAATTTCTCTCCTCGGAGCAGGCCCGGGTCGCCGGTTGAAGATGAAAGCACCCGATCCCATTCCCTCGGGGGGGCCGTCCGGCAAGGACAAAACGGGCCCTCCGATGTCCCCGGTTTCCTCGGCGGCTCCGGGCCGGACCGGTCGGCTGCCCTCCGGTCTCTACCTGATCTTGGATCATGGGTTATTGGCCGGGCGGTCCTTGACCGACGTGGCCCTTCAGGCCATCGCCGGGGGGGCCGAGTGCCTTCAATACCGCGCGAAGAATCTCTCCAAGCGGGAAGCGTATTTCAACGCCCTTCAACTTCGGGCGCTGACTCGTCAAAACGGGGCGACGTTTCTGGTGAATGATTGGGTGGATCTCGCCCTGGCCGTCGGGTGCGACGGAGTCCATCTGGGACAGGACGATCTGCCGTTGTCCGCGGCCCGCGCACTCCTGGGGCCGGATCCCATCATCGGGGTATCGGTCCATACGCTTGAGCAGGCCCGGGAGGCCGAAAGAGGCGGGGCGGATTATCTCGGGATCGGTCCCGTCTTTTCGTCGACGACGAAACAGGCCCGACCCCCATTGGGTTGCGACGCGTTGAAGACGTTTCGTGAACAGGTTCGAATTCCCATCGTGGCCATCGGCGGCATTTCCCGGTTGAATGTCCGGCAGGTGATGGCCACCCGTGTCGACGGGGTCGCGGTGGTCTCGGCCGTTCTCTCACAGCCGGACATCCAGGCGGCGACGGCCGATCTGGCGACGATCCTTAAGTCCGGTTGACCGGCCTGGAACGAAAAAACGCCGGTCACTAACCGGTTTGGTTTGGCCCGGATCCAAGATTTTGGATGGCGGATGCGGGTCGGGGAGGGGGTGACAATGATGAAGAGAACGTTCGTGTCGATTGGTTTCCTGCTGGCCGTTTCAACGGCCTCGCAAAAAGTTCAAGGTGAAACATTTTCGTTGAACCAAGTCTATTCGTTGACGATTCAGGAAAATGAACAGGTTCAGATTGCCCGTGAGGACATCCGGGTCTCGGAGCTGGACCGCTCGCGTGCCGTCTCAACCGTTCTGCCCAAGGTGACCCTTACGGGGACCTACGACCGGTATCCGGAAAAAACGCAGGATCTGGGCGGGTTGGCCGTGGATCTTCAACCGCAATACGCATACGGAGGGCAGATCAAGGTCGAGCAGCCGCTTTTCGCGGGCGGGAAGAACATGGCCGGAATCCGGATCGCGGATCGCCAGATCGAAGCGGCCCGTAAGAGTCTCAACCTTTCGACCGAGGCGTTGTTGATCCAAGCGGCCCAGGCCTACTACGGAATGCTCAAGTCGCAAAAAAATCTGGAGGCCCAGCGGCGGGACGTCGAACGTTTGACCGAACATCGCCGGCTGGCGGAGCTGCGATATAAAGTCGGGGAAGTCACGGAATCGGTTCTGCTTCGAGCGGAAGCCCAACTGGCCGGCGCCCAGGCCGATCTGGTCGCGCGCGAAAATGACCTGGCCGTGAAGCGGCGGGAGCTCCGAAACTTCGCGGACCTGCCGGAAGAATTTGAAATCGAAGATCCCCCGCTTCCGGAGATCCCGGGCGGGTCCGTCTCTCAATTGCTTGAGACGGCCGCGGCCCATCGGGACGACCTGAGCCAGAGCGAGATTCGGGAGCAACTCTCGGAACAGCAGGTGAGCTTTGCCCGGGGGAATTTTTTTCCGACCCTGAGCCTGGAGGGGGATTATTTCGGCCGTAACCAACATCCTCCCATAACCTTTACCGTCAATCAGAGCTGGTTGGCCGAGGCCAAGATCGAGTTCCCGATTTTTGAAGGCGGGCTCCGCCGGGCCGAACTGTCCCAGGCCCATGGACGTCTGAATCAGGATCGGTTGCGGACGGCGAACCTGAGAAAGCAGCTCGAGCTGGATGTGACGCGGTCGTTTCTGAACGTCCAGGCCATCGGCCGGGAGATCGAATCCCGGGAGGATCAGCTCCGGTTTGCCAAGAAGAATTACGAGATGATTTCCAAACAATTCACCTTCGGACTCGCGACGAACATCGATCTTCTGGATGCGAACCAGACCTTGATCGAGGCCGACCGGGATATGATCGAGGCCACCTACGACCGTCACTTGGCCATTCTGGATCTTCAACGCAGCACGGGGGTCTTCCTCTCAAAGGCGTTGGATGCGGCACAGAACCATTTGTGATGGGTTGATGAAATAGAGCCAATCCGTTTTTCCCGGCCGTCCCGCCGTGCGGTTTTACCTCCCGTCGACTCCGTACAAATTGTTACAACTTTTTACATCTGAGAAATGCTTATCGTCCAAAACTTTGGTAGTCTATGCATGGGTTCACGACCCTTCCGCGGAGTGCGGGCGCGTGATGGCCGATCATAGATTAAGCAAGGGAACCATCCAGGGAGGCCTTCCCTGGGATTACAGACCGAGAGAGCGGAAAGGAGATTCGATGCACCCGAAAGAGGTTGGCCGGATCAACGAGGCGAGATCGATGATGGGATGGTTGAAAGGGTCCGGTTGGCTGGGCCTGTTGTTGACCCTGGGGTTGTCGTACGGCTGCGGCAAGCCCACAACGAATTCCCAGGACTGCACCCAACTCCAGCGGATCTACGTGGTCGATGCGGGCGTCAACAAAATCGTTCGGACCAATGACATGGCCGGCACCTGCTGGATCACGCTTGGCACCACCGGCAGCGGGATCCTCCAGTTTAAGGATCCGAACGGTCTCTTTGTGGATACGGCCCAGAAGGTTTATGTGACCGACGGGGGCAACAACCGGATTGTGCGGACCGACAACATGGAGGGAACGAACTGGACCACCTTCGGCGGCTTTGGAAACGGGACCGGTCAATTTAGCAGTCCGCAGGGCATCTTCGTCGACCCGGCCGGGAAGATCTACGTGACCGATTCGGCCAACAACCGGATTGTGCGGATGGACGATATGGCCGGGACGAATTGGACCGCCTTCGGCGCCTTCGGGAACGGGACCGATCAATTCAACGCTCCCCAAAGCATCTTCGTGGATGCGGTCGGGGAGATCTACGTGACTGATTTGGGCAACAACCGGATTGTGCGGATGGATGACATGGCCGGGACCAACTGGACCGTCTTCGGCAGCTTCGGGAGCGGGACCGGTCAATTCAGCGGACCGGACGGCCTCTTTGTGGATGCCGCGCAGAAAATCTACGTGGCGGACGTCAACAACAACCGGATCGTGCGGATGGACGACATGGCCGGGACCAACTGGACCACCTTCGGCAGTTTCGGGATCGGGACGGACCAGTTTAGTTATCCGCAGGGCGTCACTCTGGATGCGTCCGGGAGGATCTACGTGACGGATTCGGCCAACAACCGGATTGCACGGATCGACGACATGTCGGGGACGGGCTGGGACCTCTTCGGCGCCTTCGGGACCGGCGCGAACGACTTTATCTCTCCGATTTCCATCATCATTCGATAGGCGGTCGATCGTATGGGATGCCAAGAAGTGACCGGACCGGCTTCGGTGTTTGTGGAGAATGACGTATGAATGCCCGTATCCTCATTATCGACGACGATGTCAAGCTGAACCAGCTTCTGGTCGGGTTTCTCGCCGATTTTGGATTCAAAGTCCAGACCGCCACCCGTCCCGAGGAAGGATTGAAAAAACTCAAACAGGAAGCGCCGGATCTGATCATCCTGGATGTCATGCTTCCCGGAATAAGCGGTTTTGAGGTCTGCAAGGCCATCCGTCAATCCTCTGCGGTCCCGATCATCATGCTGACGGCGAGGGGATTGGTGACGGATAAAGTGGTGGGCTTGGAACTGGGCGCGGACGATTATCTTCCCAAGCCGTTTGAGCCGAGGGAATTGGTGGCCCGCATCCAGTCGGTTCTTCGCCGGACGCACGGCATCGATAAGACGCCAATCCAAAAGTTCGGGAGATTGGAGGTCGACTTTCCCAGACGAACCGCAAAACTGGACGGAGAGATCGTCGATCTGACGACGAACGAATTTGCCGCGCTGGCCTTGCTGGTGCAAAACCGGGGAAAGGTGTTGAACCGGGACCGGATCCTGGAGGAACTGCGGGGGATGGAATACGAAGCCTTCAATCGTTCCGTCGACATCACCATGAGCCGGCTGCGTCATAAGCTGCGGGACGATCCGAAAACCCCCTCCTTCATTAAAACCGTGTGGGGGACGGGGTATGTCTTCATTCAAGATGAGGATCAGGATGAGAAGTAGCTGGATCAAAACGATCTTCAACTCCGTCTTTATGAAGCTGCTGCTGGTTCTCGTGGTGGCGGGAATTTGCATCAATCTGTCGGTGACCTCTTATATCCGGCATGAGCATGAAACGAACGAGCCGGCCATCCGCAACTCCGTTATTAATCACCTGAATTACATTATCAAGGATCTCGGCGATCCGCCCGACTTCGAGCGGGCCAAGCGCGTTGCCCAGGAGGCGTCGATCCAAATCGAATATCAGAGTCCGAGCCTGAACTGGTCCACCTCGGAGTCCGTTCCCCTTTCCCCTCAACTGAAATTGCGGCCGTCGCGTACCTACCCGAGGGTACTGATCGGAGAGAATCGCGGACGTCATATCTTTGTGATTGATCAAGGATCGGGCCGGCTTATTTTCCAATTGGGCCATGAGTTTAATTGGGACACCGTGGATATGGAAGCCGTGGGACGATTGATGGCCTTGCTCACGGCGATCCTCGCGGGGGCCTATCTTTTCATTCGATGGATTTTAAACCCCGTTAAGGCATTAACGGAAGGCGTGAGGGAGGTGAGCCGGGGAAACCTCGACCATCGTGTTCGACTCCGGCGATCGGATGAACTGGGTGAATTGGCCAAGATGTTCAATGCCATGACGGATCGGATCCGGAACATGCTCCGGGCCAAGGAACAATTGTTGTTGGACGTGAGCCACGAATTGCGTTCGCCCCTGACCCGGATGAAGGTCGCCCTTGAATCGCTCTCAGAAAGCTACGCGAAGAAAAACATCCGGGAGGACGTCGCCGAAATGGAGAAGATGGTGACCGAGATCCTTAAAACGGCGCGGTCCCACTACACGCACGGGCAACTCAATTTACAGCGTATCGATATGGTGGACCTTATAAAAGGGGTCGTCTCTGCATTTAAAGGTCAGCTCCCCGATATTCGGATGGGTGAGATGCCGGATCATATCGAACTGGATATGGATCCCGTTCGGGTTAAGACCGTGCTGAAGAACGTGTTGGACAATGCCGTCAAATATTCCTTCAATAGCAGCAAGCCCGTGGAAATCTCCATGGAAAACTGCAACCCCTATTGGATGGTCCGTATACGGGATAACGGCGTGGGGATTCCGGAAGACGAACTGCCGTATATCTTCGAGCCGTTTTACCGTGTGGATAAATCACGCTCCAAAGACACCGGGGGGTACGGTCTGGGGCTGAGCCTGTGCAAAACCGTCATGGAGGCGCATCAAGGGAAGATCGAGGTGGAGAGTTCGCCGGAAGGGGGCACCACCGTGTCCCTGTATTTTCTCCTCAATCATCATGAGGAGCCTTAGGCTTGCAGATAGAAAGGAGTCCGGAAAAATGGAACGATTGAGCATGGTCCAAGATCCCTGCGGGCTGGAAGGAGAAACGAGGCCGGTCCCCGCTTGCCTCGTCCTGATCAGCACGGCGAGACAACTGACGTGCGAAGATTTGTTGGAGTTGGTTGAGACGACAGGGGAATACGGCGCGAGGGTGCATATTGCTCTTGAATCGTGGCAGATCGTGGTCGAGGTCGCCGCGGGGCACGGCCAGCGGGTCCGGGAGGCAATCTGGCACTTGGGCCATTACTGTGTTGGTTTTTTGGGAGAGATCGATCGGATACCCGCTTTTTTGGTTTCGGAAACTGGAAATAAAGAAAAAAAGTCGAGCGCTTTCGTGAACGGCCGCCATGGAAGGAGAGGAATTCAATGGGTGCAAAAATCGGATTTTCGGCTGAACGTATGAAAGTGGCGCATGACCCTCTTGGGAACGGGTTCCGCGGCGCCGCGGTCTGCTCTCGCTGCGGGGGATTCATGGTGGCGGAGCCTTGTTACGATTTCCAGGTTCAACGTTGCATCCAGTGCGGCGACCTGGTGGATCCGGTCGTTCTCCTAAACCGCCAGCAGGGCTCAGCCGCTAGGCAGAAAACGAACAAGTTGGGCCAACACAGGAAGGCCGCGTAGCGTCCTATGGAGAACGACACCCTGAAAGGGAAACCTTCCGCGGTGTGGCCCCGACGGTGGTGGATCGGGCTGGCGGCGGTCTGCCTGCTCGTGGCGGGGGGCGCTGTCTTCTTCCTCATGCCATGGGGAAACGCGGAGCAGTCGCCTCGGTCCTCCGGCGGACGCCGGCACGGGTTTGACGTCTCGCAGCCCACGCCGGTGGCGGCGGTGCCCGCCACGCCGGGTGACATCGGCGTTTATCTTTCCGGTCTGGGCTCGGTCACGCCGATCGCCACTGTAACCGTGCGGAGCCTCGTCGACGGACAGCTGATGGACGTCTTGTTCCGCGAGGGCCAGATCGTGCATGCCGGCGAACTGCTGGCGGAGATCGATCCGCGTCCTTACCAGGCGCAGCTTGCCCAAGCCGAAGGGCAGATGGACCGCGACCAGGCGCTGCTCAAGAACGCATGGATCGATCTGGATCGCTACCGGGTGCTGTATCAGCAAGACTCGGTGGCGCAGCAACAGTTGGATACTCAGGAAGCCCTGGTCCACCAATACGAAGGGACCGTCAAGGTCGATCAGGCGGCCATTGACACGGCAAAATTGCAGCTGGTCTATTGCCGTATTACGGCGCCGGTCGGGGGGCGTTTGGGTCTGCGCCAAATCGATCCCGGCAACATCGTCCACGCGAGCGACCAGAACGGGTTGGTCGTCATCACACAGTTGCAACCGATCACGGTTGTTTTTGCCATCCCCGAAGACAGCATCCACGGCGTGATGAGCAAGCTGCGGGCGGGGGAAAAGCTGCCCGTCGAGGCCTATGACCGCGCCGGGAAGACGAAGCTCGCCACCGGCGCCTTGCTGACCGTGGACAACCAGATCGACCCGACCACCGGCACCGTCAAGCTGAAGGCGCAATTTGCCAACAACGACTACGGCCTGTTTCCCAACCAGTTCGTGAACGTGCAAATGTTGCTGGACACGCGGCGCGGCGCGACCCTCATCCCGACCGCGGCCGTCCAACAGGGGACGCAGGGGACCTTCGTCTATGTGGTCAAGACCGATCGTACCGTCACGGTTCGCTCAATCAAACTGGGTCCGACCCAGGGAGAGCGGGCCGCCGTCGAGACCGGACTTGTTCCCGGGGAACTGGTGGTCGTGGACGGGACCGGCAATTTGCGCGAAGGCGCCAAGGTGGAACTTGCTGCGCAGGATGCGCCAGCCGCGGACGACGCAGGGGCGCCGAAACACAACGCCGGACGGCACCGGGTCGGTGATCCGAGCTCCGTCGCTACGGAATAAGTCGGGAGAGGTCGGAAACCGCGGCCCCGCGAGGTCCTGCTCCTCGAGTGAGTGTGATTGATATGGATACCGACACATGAATCCTTCGCGTCCCTTCATCCTACGGCCTGTGGCGACCTCGCTGCTCATGGTCGCCATTCTGCTCGCCGGCATCATCGCGTATCGTCTGTTGCCGCTGTCGGCGCTGCCGGAAGTCGATTACCCGACCATCCAAGTCGTGACGCTCTACCCGGGGGCGAGCCCCGACGTGATGACCTCCTCGATCAC
>DATIYJ010000042.1 GCA_035517655.1 Nitrospiria bacterium
TACAAACCGGACCATCTGATCGTGACGTCGGGGCATCCCGTGGAACTGACGCTGAAGAGCGTTACGATCATCGTGCCGCATAACTTTCTCATTAAGGCTCCGGAAATGGGCCTCGATGTCAAGCAGGACGTTCCGGCCGGCAAGACCGTGACGGTCCGCTTTACTCCGACGAAGGCCGGGAAGGCGGAATTTTATTGCGACAAGAAGCTGCTTTTCTTCAAGAGCCACAAGGAAAAGGGCATGGTCGGTACCCTGGAGGTCCGCGAGCCGCCGGGGAATTGATAACGTAATTTTAGGAGGGGGCGACCCGCCCGCCGGCCGGCCGGCAGGCAGGCGCGAGCCCCTACTATTATAAGGAGGTTTTGATGAAGATTCGACCGTTGCATGACTGGGCATTGATCCGACCCAAGTCGGAAAAGGAGAGAAGCGCCGGCGGGATTATCATTCCGGAGGTGGCCAAGGAAAAGCCCCAGGAAGGGGAGGTGCTGGCCATCGGAGGAGGGCATTTTAAAGAAGAGCACGACAAAAAGGGAAAGGTGATCGAGAAGAAATTTGTTCAGACGGTGGTCAAACCCGGCGATCATGTCCTCTATGAGAAGTACGGCGTTACCAAAGTGGACGTGGACGGCGAAGAGCTGGTCCTGGTCCGAGAGGAAAGCATCCTCGGCCGGTTCCAGTAGTCGCGGGGCCATCGAGATGAAGAAGGAGGTTGCTTGAAACATCGACGAGACTTTTCGGACCGGGACCGTGGGAGCCGTCGTCCACCGATGGACCGCGGGAAGTCGGAAGGCGGCGAACGGTCCGGGCCGCGTCCCTCAAAGGGCAGGTCGGGGATCGATCCCTTCGATCTTTTTTGCGCCTACCATTTGGGCATCGCGCCGGATAAATCCTACCGCCCCGCCAATATTCATGATGTGGCCCGGCGTTTCGGAGTCGACGCCGGCGTGATCCGTCAAACGCTTCAGGAATACGGAATGGACCCGGAGACGATGCTCGACACCGATTTCGATCTGACCATGGCGCAGATGGATATTCAGGTGGCGCCGCCGGGGGTGGACCGCCTTGAGCTGGCCAAGGGGATCTATGAAGCCTTCCGGAAGGCTCCTCGGAGAAAAAGAGATTGGCAGAAGATTCTTTCGGATGACGAGCGCGAGAATGCCAAGATCTTCGGTCGGAAGAAATAAGCGTTTGATCCAAAAACACCATGCCGCAAACCGTCGTAGAAGTCCGGAACCTTACCAAGCGATTTGAACGCGTCACGGCGGTAAACGAAATATCCTTTGAGATTTATCAGAGCGAGATCCTCGGGATTCTGGGGCCGAACGGCGCGGGCAAGACCACGACGATCCAGATGCTCCTGGGCGTCACCACGCCGACCGGCGGTCAGATCCGAATCTTCGGACTGGATCTGGCCCGTAACCGCGAAGAGATCCTGGGACGGGTCAATTTTTCCTCGACCTATGTTTCCCTGCCCCAATCCCTGACCGTCCGTGAAAACCTCCGGGTGTTTTCCCAACTCTATCAAGTTCGGAATTCCCGGGAGAAGATCGACCATCTCCTTTCGGTCTTCGAGATCCTGCACCTTCGGGATACCGTGACCCGGAAACTGTCCACGGGTCAGCTCACCCGCGTTTCCCTCGTCAAGGCGCTCTTGAACGATCCGAAGATTCTCTTCCTGGATGAGCCGACGGCCAGCCTGGATCCCGACATCGCGGACAAGACGCGATCCTTGCTGAAGTCCATCCGCGCCCAGTCGGGTCTGACGATTCTCTATACGTCGCATAACATGAAAGAGATGGAAGAGATGTCGGACCGCATCATCTTCCTGGACAAAGGCCGGATCATTTCGACCGGAACACCGGCCGAGATCATGAAGCGCTTCCAGGGAGAGGACCTCGAGGAAGTCTTCCTCAAGGTAGCCCGCGGGAAAGCGGGCGTGTGACAAGGTCCGAAGCGGAGGGATTCCGGAATTACCGAATGACCCGAAGCGAGAAGGTGGAGGGAATTTTCATGCGCTCGACTACGATAAAATGGGCAACTCCACAGCCGGCACGTCGTAACGGCGACCTGCCGGCATATCAGAGAAGCAATTTCAATCGATACATACGGTGGACGCCTATGAAAGGTCCCGGAACCTTTTTGCGAGGGTCTTGAGGATACAATATGAAGCTGCACCGCATCTTGGCCATCGTGAACCGCCATCTCATGCTGTACAAACGCAGCCCGCAGCGGATGATGGAGATCATCTACTGGCCGCTCCTGGACCTCTTGGTCTGGGGTTTCATCACGCTTTACCTGGCCCGTTACAAAGAAGGGCTTCCGGCCTTCGTCACCTTTTTCCTCGGCGCCCTGATTCTCTGGGATATCCTTTTCCGGGCGCAGCAGGGGATCTGCGTTTCCTTTCTCGAAGAAATATGGTCCCGGAATCTTCTCAACCTGTTCGTCAGCCCGCTCGGCACCGGCGAGTTTCTGGCCGCCACGATGCTGGTCAGCGTCATCAAAGTGATCGGGGCGGCGTTCATGACGATCCTCCTGGCCTATCTGCTCTATTCCTTCAATCTGTTCGTCATCGGACTCTCACTGGTTCCTTTCGCGCTCAATCTGGTCGTGACGGGATGGGCGATCGGGATCTTCACAACGGCGATCATTCTTCGTTTCGGCCAGGAAGCCGAGGTCCTGGCCTGGGGGCTGGCCTTTCTGTTTCAGCCCGTCTCGGCCGTCTTCTACCCGGTCTCGGTGCTGCCGCCCTTTCTTCAGGGGATCGCTCACGGCATTCCGGCCTCTCACGTGTTTGAAGGAATGCGGGCCGTGATCGAGACGAAGAATTTTCCTCTCGACGAGCTGATCTGGGCCACCGGTCTCAATGTTGTTTATCTTGCGGTGGCCATCCTGTTTTTCAACGGCATGTTCCGTGTCGTGAAGATGAAGGGCCTTCTCGTTCGCGCGGGAGAGTAAATTTTGTTTGTTACGCTCCGGTGCAATATGCTAAATTATCGGCCCAGGAAGAGGTGTGTTCAATGAGGCGAGTCCTGCTCCGAGCGGTGTTGACCGGGATTTTTTTATTCCCGGCCTTTTTGAAAATGGGCGCAGAGCCGGTTTTGGCGGCGAAGGGATGCCCCACGCCCCCGATCATCATGGTCGGCGCGAACATGAATGTGGCGGCGCACGACCCCAAGGCGCCCATCGTGCTGGCCTTAGATCGCGCGGTCGATATGATCCCTTATACCGACCCTAAAACAGGGAAGCCGTCGACGGCTCCGTACGATTTCAGGCCTTTTCTGAATGCGGTGAATATCGCCGGAGGCCGGTACAAACTCGGCCGGCTGCTCACGAGCGAAGCGGGCGTCGGCGGCACGGTGGAGTGGCGGGGCGCGCAGATGATCGTCACGCCCGAAGACCCGCTGGAGCCGGGGACCCAGTATGTGGTCTGGGTCTATAAATATATTTCCGTGGACGGCGTTCCGTGCCCCCGGCTCGGCAACCGTCTTTTTTTCCAAACGGCCGGAGAGCCCCCCAAGGACGGAAATCCCATCCGCGAAATCAACCTCAGCGCGATCTGGCGCGGCACCACCAACGGATCGCAACGGCTGACCGGTACCGTGACCGGCGTTCATCCCACCTTGAATCTCGTCTCGCTGAACACCAAGGAGCAGGGGCCGATCCAGATTATTCTGGACGAGGGCAGTATGATCATGAAAGGCGACAAGGTCCTGACCAAATCGGACTTGAAAAAGGGCGATCCGATCCGGGCCGAATTCTACGGCGAGCGGCTGACCTGGATCCTGGTGCAGTGACACCGGAAATCGATTCTCCTGGCCATGGAGTCCCCGCGGGCCCGCTTAAAATATTCGGTTGACTAAGCCCCGATCCTCATCTTATAATCCGTTCATACACGCGAGGGGTGCCCGGAAGGGCTGAGAGACCGCATCGGCGGTGACCCTTTGAACCTGCTCTGGATAATGCCAGCGAAGGGAAGCGAAATGGTTTGATTAGGCGAAACCGCACCCGGATCTGGTGCGGTTTTTTGTTTCTTAATACAGACGACAATTATAGAATGACATTCGGCGGGTGGCCGGAGGCGGGGCGCCCCGTCCGCCGCAACGGAAAGGCCAAGGGTTCTTTCGTGGGGTTCACCGAATCAGTTTTCGGAGCATGCAGAGTGAGGACGGATGGGGCTGCCGAAGGACAGGACCCGCCGATGAAACGGGATAAATCTCGTTTCTATTAGTACGCATCAACCTTAGAAAGGACGCGCCGGCCATGAAAACCAGCTTGAAGAAAGTCAACGAAGACGCCGTCAAGGCGCTTCCCGGGAACGGAAACGGTTCGGAAGAAGCGAAGCTGACCACTGCGCCGTTCCCCGCGTCGCGCAAGATTTATATCGAGGGATCCCAGCCCGGCGTTCGTGTCCCGATGCGGGAAATTCGGTTGACCCCGACCCGCGCGGCCAAGGATGGATCGGTTCAGGAAAATCCGCCCGCCGTTGTTTACGACACCTCCGGTCCCTATACCGATCCCGATGTCACGATCGATGTCCGGGCCGGTCTTCCGCCCTTGCGTCAATCCTGGATTCTGGGACGGGGAGACCTGGAACGGCTTTCCGAGGTTTCATCCGAGTACGGTCGTCGCCGCGCGGCCGATCCAAAACTGGACTCGCTGCGCTTTTCCCACATCCAAAAACCTCTGCGAGCGAGGCCCGGAAGAAACGTCTCGCAGATGCACTATGCCCGCCGAGGGATGATCACCCCGGAAATGGAGTTCATCGCGATCCGGGAGAATCTAACGCGGGAGATGATGCGGGACGGCTACCGGAGCCACGGAAAAGGCGTTGCCCTTCATCCGGGCCAGTCGTGGGGCACGAGCATTCCGGCCGCGATTACGCCCGAGTTTGTGCGCGACGAGGTCGCGCGCGGACGGGCGATCATCCCGGCGAACATCAATCATCCGGAGCTGGAGCCGATGATCATCGGCCGGAACTTCCTGGTCAAGATCAACGCGAACATCGGCAACTCGGCCGTCGCCTCTTCCATCGAAGAGGAGGTCGAAAAGATGATCTGGGCCACCCGCTGGGGCACCGACACCGTGATGGATCTCTCCACCGGAAAGAACATTCACGAGACCCGCGAGTGGATCCTCCGCAACTCGCCCGTGCCGATCGGAACCGTGCCGATCTACCAGGCGCTGGAGAAGGTGGACGGCCGGGCGGAGGAACTGACCTGGGAGATCTTCCGCGACACCTTGATCGAGCAGGCCGAGCAGGGCGTGGACTATTTCACGATCCATGCCGGCGTGCTGCTGCGTTACGTTCCGCTCACGGCCAAGCGGCTGACCGGCATCGTCTCGCGCGGCGGATCGATCATGGCGAAATGGTGTCTCGCCCATCATCGGGAGAATTTCCTCTACACGCGTTTTGAAGAAATCTGCGAGATCATGAAGGCCTACGATGTTTCGTTCAGCCTCGGCGACGGGCTCCGGCCCGGCTCGGTGGCCGACGCCAACGACGAAGCGCAATTCGGGGAACTCGAGACCTTGGGCGAGCTGACGCAGATCGCCTGGAAACACGAGGTCCAGACGATGATCGAGGGCCCCGGCCACGTCCCGATGCATCTGATCCAGGTCAATATGGAAAAGCAGCTCAAGGAATGTCGGGAGGCGCCGTTCTATACGCTCGGCCCGCTCACGACCGACATCGCACCGGGCTATGACCACATCACCTCCGGAATCGGCGCCGCGATGATCGGGTGGTTCGGCTGCGCGATGCTCTGCTACGTCACGCCGAAAGAGCATTTGGGCCTTCCGAACAAGGAAGACGTGAAGGAAGGCGTGATCACCTACAAGATCGCAGCCCACGCGGCCGACCTTGCCAAGGGTCACCCCGGGGCGCAAGACCGCGACAACGCGCTGTCGCGCGCGCGCTTTGATTTTCGCTGGGAGGACCAGTTCAACCTCTCGCTCGATCCGGACACGGCCTGCTCGTTCCACGATCAGACCCTGCCCAAGGAGGCTCACAAGGTCGCGCACTTCTGCTCCATGTGCGGACCGAAGTTCTGCTCGATGAAGATCTCGCACGAGCTGCGCGATGAGGCACGACAGCGTGAGCAGGGGCTGCACGAGATGGCGGTGAAGTTTCGCGAATCGGGCGGGGAGATCTACGTCGCGGCCGGCGCCAGTACCGAGAATGGCGCCGGCGCCGGGAGCGCTCGCGCGGGCGGCTGAGATGCGCGTGACCGTCATCGGCGCGGGGGTTGCGGGACTTGCCTGCGCGGTCGAGCTCGCCGAGCGCGGCGCGCAGGTCGAGGTCCTCGAGCGTGCGGAGCGACTGG
>DATIYJ010000043.1 GCA_035517655.1 Nitrospiria bacterium
AGCCTATTTCGAAACTTATCCCTCAACTGGAAAGGTATTGCGCGATCTCTTTCTCGCCCAGATCCGCCGGATGACGTTCATGATGAAAGAGAAGAAAACGCCGGCGCAAAATTGAGCGGCCAAGCCTTAGCCGGGTCAAACAAAAGCCGCCGGAGCAGGAAGGGGCCAGTCGAACGGGTCTTCAAAGGCGCTGCCAGCCTTCGCTTGATGCACGAGTCGCAGCAATGTTACTTTTTCGTCCATGGCCAACCGTTCGACGACCTTGCGTTTGATCGCAATTGATTAAATGGTGTTCCGTTATTCTTGGGAGGCTCCGGCGTGCCTCAGCGCTCAGGCAGGCAACTGCCTTTCTATAAAAGTAATTTGTTCTGTTATCTGAATTTTGTTATAGTAGCCTTATGCTACGCGCGGTAATTTTCGATTGCGACGGTGTGATCGTGAACAGCGAGCCGCACCACCTGACGGCCTTTCGCGAGGTTCTCGCGCAGGAAGGGATTCCTCTATCCACCGAGGACTACTATTCGAAGTACCTCGCGATGGACGACAAGGGCTGCTTCGAAACTATCTTGCGCGCCAACAACCGCCCGGTCGACAATAAAATCATAAAAAGCCTGATCATCCGGAAGATGGAGGCGTACCGTCGGCTTTCGCAACAGGAGCTGATCCTCTATCCCGGGGTCGTGGATCTGGTGAGCCGTCTCCAGGGCCGGTACCGGCTCGCGATCGCTTCCGGCGCGTTCCGCGGGGAGGTGAAGTTCGCGCTGGACAAGGGCGGAATGCGCGGCGCGTTTCCGGTGCTCGTGACGGCGCAGGACGTCCGGAACGGGAAGCCGCACCCCGAGGCGTTTCAGACCGCGCTGGCCCAGATCAATCAAACCGGGCCGATCCCATCCCCGCCGATCCGGCCGGAGGAATGCCTCGTGATCGAGGATTCGCTGCACGGCATCGAAGGCGCGCACGCGGCCGGCATGAAATGCCTCGCGGTGACGAATTCCTACCCGAAAGAAAAGCTGACCCACGCGGAGCGAACCGTCGATAGCCTCCAGGGAATCCGGCCGGAAGATCTCGAAAAACTTTTTTAGCGACGCAGCTATACCGGTGCCCCCCGGCCTTCGCCCGCCGCACAAGTCGCATCGACCGTACTCCATGTGTTTGGCTTGCCGTTCGACGACCTGACGTTTGATCACCGTTGATTGGATCGGTCGACGGTATTCTAAGGAAGCTCCGTGTGCGCCCGGCTCAGACCGGGGGCCGCCGGTATAGCCGCAAAGGGATTTCCCTTGCCTGCTTACCGTCCGATCTCAGCCAGCGGCTCTTCCGTCACGCACAGCGCCCCGCGCGGATTGGGCTCGAGGCGGTTGGCCTTCATAAGCTCATCGCGGCCGGGCGTGGTCTCGCAGTCCGGCGTCATCACTAGACCCCAGTGTTGATTGTCCCGGCACGCGTTTTCAAGGACCATCGCCTGCGCGTGATAGAAGATCAGGATCCCGCTCAGCATGTTGTCACGGCAAAGGTTCCGGACCAGATCCGGGCGGGTTTCGGGATCGCGCACCGCGATTCCGAAATGGTGATTGGCGTGACAGCGATTTTTGGTGAGATAGGGACGGGCGCCGGCAAAGATGAAGATCCCGGATTCGCGGTTCCGGCAGACCTCGTTGTCCATCAGGCTGGCCCGGCATCGGGGTCCGTAGACCACGATTCCCGAGAGGAGCCCTTCGGTGATCCGGCAGCCGGTGATCGTGCAGGTCGAATCGAGAACGTTCATCGCCGAATGCGGGTCGCTCCCGACGTACCGGAACGTGATCCCGCTGACCAGCCCCTCCGGAACCTGTTGGAGGTAGAAGGGACCGCCGCGGCGGCTGAAAATTTGGACATGGTCGCGGCCGGCCCCGATCATCCGGACCGGGCGGTTTTCGACGAAAATCTTGTCCTCGTACACGCCGGACCGGATAAAGATCTGGTCGTCCGGGCCGGCATCCTTCAAGGCCTCGCTCGGAAGGCGGTAGGAAGACGGGCCCGAGCCGTCCACGACCAGCGTCTCGCCGCCGGTCGGATTCTGAGGCGGCTCGGGCAGGAAGGTTGATTTCTCCGAGGCCTCCTCATTCATTCTTTACTGCCGTAGGTCCGGCCCTGCGCGATCATCGTCACGGCGCTGCGGATCCGCCGCGCGCGCGTTTCGGGCCGCTTCGCCGACTCGATCCAGCGAATGAATTCTTTTTTGTGGGTGTAGGACAGTTTCCCAAAAAGATTCCGGGCCGTCTTGCTCCGGGAGAGCGCCGCCATCAGATCCCGGGGAACCGCGACGCTTCGAAGTTCGTTATCCTTTTGCAGAACAACCTGAACCGTCCGACCCGCCTGGATTTTGGCCCCTTCCCACATCTGCTTGTTGACCATCATGAAATGCCGGCCTTCGCCCATCGGGAACAGGGAACTGCGGAAGGGAAATCCGTTGATCGTGCCTTTGACCGGAAGGCGGGCACGGGTTCCGAAAACATCCTCGACCGAGAACGGCATCCGGAAAACGGTCCAGGCGTCATCCACCCCCATCGACTCAAGCCGGGTCTCGAATACTTGAACTCCCGGACGGGACTTAAGCTTGGTCTTGGAAACCGGCATTGACGATCACCTCCGCGCGAACGCACCCGCCCTTATTCGCAAATCGCCCCTTTTGCGGCGCTTTGGACGTATCGGGCGTATTTCGCGAGGGCGCCGCGGGTGTATTGGGGACGGGGCGGCTTCCACTTTTTAAGCCGCTGCCGGATCTCTTTTTCCGTCAGCTCGACGTCGATCCGGCGCCGGGTCGCGTCGATGACGATGTGATCGCCGTTCTTCACGATCGCGATCGGTCCGCCGACGGCCGCCTCGGGGGCCACGTGGCCGGCCATCAATCCGTGCGTCGCGCCGGAAAAGCGGCCGTCCGTCAGCAGCGCCACCGAATCGCCCAATCCCTCGCCGACCAGCGCGGCCGTCAGGGCCAGCATCTCGCGCATGCCGGGCCCGCCCTTCGGCCCTTCATACCGGATCACGACGACGTCGCCGGCCTTGATCCGCCGGGCCTTCACCGCGGCAAACGCGTCCTGCTCGCGGTCAAAGACCTTCGCCGGTCCCCGGTGCTTCAGATTCTTCACCCCGGCGATCTTCACGACGCAGCCCTCCGGGGCGAGATTGCCTTTCAAGATCACGATCGCGCCGGCGGGATTGATCGGGGATTTCACGGGATGCACCACATCCTGGTTGACGGGAAACTCCACATCCTTGAGATTTTCCTTCACCGTTTTCCCGGTCACGGTCAGGGCGTCCCCGTGGAGAAGACCGGCGTCCAACAGTTCCTTCATGAGGATCGGCACGCCCCCGACCCGGTCCAGATCGACCATGACATAACGTCCTCCGGGCTTCATGTCGGCGATGTGCGGCGTCCGGCGGCTGATCCGGTCGTAATCCTCGATCTTGAGCTTCGCCCCGGCCTCATGGGCGATCGCCAGAAGATGGAGGACGGAATTCGTCGAGCCGCCTATCGCGACGCAGACCGCGATCGCGTTCTCAAGCGACTTGCGCGTGATGATATCAAGGGGTTTGATTCCCAGCTTCAGTAAATTGAGCACGGCCTTGCCGCTCTCGACACAAACCCAGTTCCGCCGCTCATCGATGGCCGGAACCGAGGCGCTGCCCGGAAGCGACATCCCCAGGGCCTCGATCGCCGAGGCCATCGTGTTGGCGGTGAACATGCCGGCGCAGGAACCTTCGCCGGGACAGGCCGCGTTCTCCAGCGTCTTTAATTCGCTCGATGAGATCTTGCCCATGGTGTAGGCTCCGACGGCCTCAAAAACGTCCTGGATCGTGACGTCCCTTCCATGGAACGTTCCCGGCATGATCGTCCCGCCGTAGATAAAAACGGAGGGGATGTTCAGTCGCGCACTGGCCATCACCATCCCCGGCAGGCTTTTGTCGCAGCCGGCGATCGTGACGAGGCCGTCGAAGCGCTGGGCGAAGGCCACCAGCTCGACCGAGTCCGCGATCGCCTCCCGGGTCATGAGCGAGGCCTTCATGCCTTCGTGCCCCATCGCGATCCCGTCGCTCACGGCGATCGTCCCGAATTCGACCGGCATCCCGCCGGCCTCGCGCACGCCTTCCTTGGCATGCTGGGCCAGTCGGTTCAAATGGACATTGCACGGGGTAACCTCGTTCCAGGAGCTGGCCACGCCGATATGCGGCCGGGCCAGTTGTTCATCTGAAAACCCCATCGCGTGAAACATGGCCCGATGCGGCGAGCGCTCGGGACCTTCCATCACGTCGCGGCTGCGGAGTTTAAGCGGATTAGGTTTTTGCTCGGGCATGATGACACGTCCTTTCAAAAATATTTTGGGAATAGGCAGGAATCGTTCGCCTCAGGGCTTACGATCCCCCAAAACCCAATTTACAATTTACCACACACCAAAATTTTCCGCAGAAAAAGTAAATCGTAAAGGGTGAATAGGGGAAAATTTCCCTGCGGAAAATTTCCGGAGAGGTAGGGATTCGCAAGGTGCCGCCGTGCCAAAGGCACGGAATATCAATCCCTCGCCCGAAGGCTTCCTCTCACATCCGAATCCCAAACGGACACATTACGTAAATATATGGCGGAGAGGTAGGGATTCGAACCCTAGGTGGAGGTTTCCCCCCACAACTGCTTAGCAGGCAGCTGCCTTCAACCGCTCGGCCACCTCTCCGTAAAAATCGCTTCGCAATATTCAGAGCATTAGAAAATGGATACGCTGTGGATTGCTCATTTTATTCAAAACATCGGATGATTGCAACGACTCTTTTTAGGCGCTCTGAATCGGTGCGTCCGGCAACTCGTTCGGATTCTCCCTCGGGCTGCTTCCATCGGCCGGAAAGTGCCGCGTCAGAACCTCGCCGCAGACGGCGATCGCCTCGCAAAACCCGTCTCCGGGCCGCCTCTCCTTGAGGGCCCGAGTCAGGACGTTCGCCGCCTTCCGCCATTCGGCGTCCCCCACCTTTTCATGGATGCCGCGGTCCGCCAGGATCTGAACCCTCCGTTCCAATAAGGACGCCAGGATCAGGACGCCTGTGGACTCCCGCGTCTTGTGCAGTTCGTGTTCATAGAAGGCGCGCAGAGCCCGATCGAAAACCTTCGCCTCCATCTCCCGGTGCGTGAGAAACAGGCGCTTGATCCCGTCTATACGGAAAAGAAGATCGCCGAGAACGTAACCCAGAAGCTCAAGCATCAGAAATAAAGAAGGATGGCTCTTGGGCCAGAGGACCATGCCTGTTACAAACGCCGCCACGGCGAAAGCGATCCCGCCCGCCACGTGCAGATGGGCGTAGGCATCACTCGCGCGAACGATCATCGGCACGATTTCGCCGCGCGTGCGCGATTCGGCCTTGGCCACGGCGCGACGGATCCGTTCTTGATCGTTTGGGTTGAGATATCGTTCTACTTTCCGCATCACCACCTCCCCGAAGCGCCGCCGCCGCCGAAACCTCCTCCGCCGCCGGAGAATCCTCCAAACCCGCCGCCCCCCAGCCCGCCGCCGAAGCCGCCGAAACCCGAGCGGCCGCTCCATCCCCCGCCGCCCATCGGCCCGCCGTAGAAACCGAAAAAGAGTTTCAGGAAAAACGGAGCAACGGCGCCGAACAGGAGTCCCAGAATGACGGCCGGAATCAGTCCGATCCCGGCAAGCCCGGCGAGCATCTTGAATCCGCCGGCCAGAAAACCTCCCGCGATCGCGCCCGCGCTCCAGTGAATCAGTCCGATCAGGCCCGCGAAAAACAAGAGCATGACGAGGATGGGAAAGAACGACTGGACTTGCTCCGGAGCCTTCTGTTCGGCCGTGAATTCCCCTCCGATCACGGCCTCCATGGCCGACACGGCCTCGGTAATGCCGCCATCGTAGTCGCCGGACCGGAACCGAGGCGCAAGGATGTTCCGGATGATCTCCGCCGATCGGGCGTCGGTCAGAACGCCTTCGAGGCCGTAGCCGACTTCGATCCGCACCCGGTGTTCGTTGGGTGCGACGATTAAAATCGCGCCGTTGTCTTTATGCTTTTGTCCCGCCTTCCAGGCCTCCGCGACCGCGATCGAATAGGACTCGATGTCCTGACCTTCGAGGGATTTCACCGTCAGAACGACGATCTGATTGGACGTGCGCTGCTCGTACTCGGAAAGCGCCCGGTCCAAGGAGGCGATCTGTTGCGGGGTTAAGATGCCGGCCTCGTCCGTCACGTACCCCGCCGGTTGCGGCACGGCGGCCCAAACCGGAGCGAACGTTCCGATCGCGAATAAGATTGCAAGAAAGCACGACAGCTTGATGAAACGCACGGCTTAGAACTTCACCTCGGGCGGCTTTTCGGCGCCCGGCGTCGTGGCCGTGAAATTCGGCCGGATGTCCAGATGAAGGATATACCGGGCCGTGAGATTGGTCGGGAAGTAGCGGACCATCTTGTTATATTCGTTCACGGAGTCGATGTAGCGTTTGCGCGCCACGGTGATCCGGTTCTCGGTCCCCTCGAGCTGGGACTGGAGGTCCAGAAAATTCTGGTTGGCCTTGAGATCGGGATACTTCTCGACCACGACCATCAGGCGGGAAAGCGCCGAGGTCAGACCGGCCTGCGCGTCTTCGAATTGTTTAAAGCTCTGGGGATCATTGAGCGTCTGGGGCGTCACCTGCAGCGAGCCGACCTTGGCCCTCGCTTCGGTGACGGCCTCCAGGGTTTCCCGTTCGTGCGCCGCGTACCCCTTCACCACGTTGACCAGGTTCGGGATCAGGTCGGCCCGCCGCTGATACTGGTTCTGAACCTCCGACCAGGCCGCCTTCACGTTTTCATCAAGGCCTTGCAGGTCGTTGTAGCCGCAACCGGCCAGCAAGACCATCGTCAATCCAACGACCATCGTTCGTACGAGTCCCGGCATAGCGCAGCCCTCCATGATGATTGTCGATGCTCTATGATAACGGAAGAGCGGTACCGGGCACAAGGGGCCGGGGTTTGGAAGGAGGTTTTGGATTGGAAGATTG
>DATIYJ010000044.1 GCA_035517655.1 Nitrospiria bacterium
GCTCCCCGGGCAGGGATCGAACCTGCGACCTAGCGGTTAACAGCCGCTCGCTCCGCCAATTGAGCTACCGGGGAATAACTGGGGTGATGCGTTTATGAGAAAAAACCGGCTGAGTGCTGAATATTGTATTCGGATAGCGGCGGGAAGTCAAGACAGCGGGATCCGGCCGAGGGGCCCTTACGGCTACTTTGGAAAGTAGTATTTCAGGCCGACCGTCGCGACGAGACCGCTCATGTTCAGCGTGCTGCCGTCGGAAAAACCGCCCCCCTTTTCGTTCAGGCGGGTGTTCACAAAGGCATACCGCGCATCGATCGCGAAGGCGAGCGCGGAGGAAATTTTCACGTTTGCCCCGACCCCGAAATGAACTCCGACCGAATTGTCCGCTTGAACACTATAGTTTGGAATCCCCGATGCGGCCTTCTTCGCTTTGGTCTCCGCGCCGGCCCGGGCCGAATTGATATAGTAGCCCATGCCCACGCCGAAGTAAGGATCGAAAGGGGTGTCCTCGACCACCGGATGGAATTGCGCCGTCAGCAGAATGGGCGTCACGGTTAAATCGGCCACTTTGATGCCGGTTTCCAGATCCGCCGAAATCCAATCCGCGCTGATCTCTCCGCCGAGCCGTCCCTGACGGATTCCGGCCGTCAGTCCGACGACCGTCGGATTTTGAATGTCCGTCGCCTCGCCGAACAGATTGTTGCGCTGAAAAACGCCCGTTCCCAACCGCACCCCCAGGCTGGTCTCCGGCCCGATCAACGCATGGGCCGGAGCCGCCGGTCCCAACATCAAAATCGCGACGAGGCTCACGATGCGCTTCATATTCGATCTCCTTCGGCGGTCGGTTCTAGGATGGATCGCGCCGTTCCATTAGAATATTCGCCTGTTGGGCCGATGTCAAGGAGACGGAACAGGGACGGAAACATTACTTTCCCTCGATCAGCATCCGGTCGGGGTCTTCGAGGCGGGCGATGACGCTGTTCAAGAATCGGGCGGCTTCGGCGCCGTGGATCACGCGGTGGTCGAAGGTCAGCGAAAGCGGAAGGATCCGGCGGGCGACGATTTGGCCTTTCTTCACCACCGGCCGATCCGTGATCTTGCCGAGACCCAGGATCGCCACTTCCGGATAATTGATGATCGGCGTCCCGTAGTTGCCGCCGATCACGCCGAAATTCGTGATGGTCATCGTGCTGCCTTTGAGCTCGGAAAGCTCGATCTTGCGTTGGGCCGCTTTGTCGCCCAATTGATGCATCTGATGAGCCAGTTCCAAAATGCTTTTCCGTTCGGCGTCCTGAATCACGTACACCATCAGGCCGTCGGGGGTGTCGATCGCGATCCCCATATGGTAATATTTTTTGAGTAGGATCACGTCCCGGGCGTCATCGAGGCTGGCGTTCAGGTAGGGAAATTCCTTCAGACCCGCGATCGTCGCCTTGATGATGAACGGGAGATAGGTCAACTTGAAGCCCTGGGCTTCGGCCACCCGCCGTTCCTTTTGCCGCACCTCCTCGAGTTGCGTGACGTCGGCGTCGTCAAAGATGGACACGGCCGCCACGCGCGAAGCCGACTCGGCCACGTGCCGCGCGCTGGCCCGACGGATTCCGCGCAGCGGAACCTCTTCGATCGGGCCCGCGGCCGTTCCGGCGGCCGCGGAAACGGCCGCCGTCGGTGCGGCGGGCCCGCGGGCCGGCTCCAGATCCTCCATCGTGATCCGGCCGCCCGGGCCGGTCCCTTTCAAACGGGACAGATCGAGGCCCAATTCTTTCGCGCGCGCGCGGACGGCCGGCATCGCCGTCGGAACCGGGGCGGACGGACCGGAGCGGACGGACGACGGCCCGGTTTCGGGCGCCGGCCGCGCTTCCTCTTCCGGCGCCTCGTCCAGTCGACCGACCACCGACCCCTTGTCCCGCCGGGCCGACGAAGGCTCCGCGGCGGGTTCGGCGACCGGCTCACCGATGACGGCGAGGACCGTTCCGACCGGAATGATCTCGCCGGGCTGGCCCTGCAGTTTCAAGACCGTTCCGGCATAGGGCGTGGGCAGGGTCACCACGGCCTTGTCGGTTTCGATTTCCACAAGGGGCTGATGCTCGATGACGGCGTCGCCCTCCTTCACCAGCCACCGGACCAGCTCGCCTTCGGCGATGCCTTCGCCCACATCGGGAAAACGGAACTCTTTGGGCATGATTAAAATTCCATGACGTGATGCATCGCCTGTAAAACGCGCTCTTTATTCGGCAGGTAATAATTTTCCGTCTTCGGGAGGGGCACGGGCGTGTCAAAACCGGTCACGCGGGCGATGGGCGCGTTCAGATATTCCAGCGCCCGCTCCGCGATCAGGGCCGCGATCTCGCCCCCCAGCCCCCCGGTCCGCGGCGCTTCGTGGACCACCACGACCCGGCCCGTCTTTCGAACGGAGGCTAAAATCGCCTCCGAGTCCATCGGAGACAAGGTCCGCAGATCGAGCACCTCGGCCGCGATTCCCCCGGCCGCCGCGTCATCGGCCGCCGCGAGGGTCGGATAAAGCATCGCCCCCCACGCGATCAAGGTCAGATCGTCCCCCTCCCGGACCGTCCGGGCCTTTCCCAACGGGAGGGCGTACTCTCCCTCCGGCACGTCTTCCTTGATGGCCCGGTAGATCTTGGCCGGCTCCAGGAAAATGACCGGATCGGGATCGCGGATCGCCGAGATCAAGAGGCCCTTGGCTTCCGAAGGGCTCGCCGGAACGACGACTTTCAGGCCGGGCGTGTGGACCAGCATCGCCTCGGTGCTTTCGGAATGATGCTCCGGCGCATGGATCCCCGCTCCGTAGGGCGTGCGGAGCACCATCGGGCAGTGGTACTGTCCGCGGGACCGGGTCCGGATCCTCGAGGCGTGGGAAATCAATTGTTCCATGGCGGCATACAGGAACCCCATGAACTGGATCTCGGCCACCGGAACGAGGCCGTAGGCCGCCATCCCGATCGACATCCCGATCAGTCCCGATTCGGACAGCGGCGTATCGATCACGCGGTCCTCCCCGAACCGCTCCAGAAGCCCCTCGGTCACGCGGAACACCCCCCCGTCTCGGCCGACATCCTCGCCCAAGACCACGACGGACGGGTTGCGTTCCATCTCCTGCCGGAGTCCCTGATTAATCGCCTGGACAATGTTGAAACGGGCCATCTTCGGATCCTTCGTGATTCCCGTGCGGGCGCGAGGTCTCACGCCCCTGCGTCATTCTTTCTTCGCCTCACGATCCTTCAGAAAATTCAGCAGCCCGTCCATCTGCTCTTTCAGCGGCGGGGTCAATTCATAATAGATGTAGCGGAACAGGTCGGCCGGTTCCTGCGGAGGCTGCGCTTCAAACTCCTCGACCCCCGCGGCGACACGGCGTTCGGCCTCGGTTTGCGCCTGCTCCCCCAACGCGGGCGTCCAGAGTTTTTGTCGCTCCATAAATTTCTTCAGCCGCTCGATCGGGTCCTTCCCGACCCAGGGCTTGACCATTTCTTCCGTCCGATAGCGGGAGGCATCGTCCGCCGTCGTATGATCCCCCATCCGATAGGTCAGGCATTCGATGAAGGTCGGGCCGCCGCCGGCCCGGGCCCGGTCCGCCGCCTCCTTGACGGCCTTGTAAACCGCAAAGACATCGTTGCCGTCCACCTGCATTCCCTCAAACCCGTAGGCGATCGCCTTCTGGGCCAGCGTCGGCGCGGCCGTCTGGCGTCGAATCGGCACCGAAATGGCCCACTGGTTGTTCTGGCAGATAAAAACGACGGGCAAGCGGAAGACGCCGGCCAGGTTCATCGCTTCGTGAAAATCCCCCTTGGACGTCGCGCCGTCCCCGAAGTAGGCCGCGACCGCGACCGGGTCCTTGCGATAGCGGGCGGCCCAGGCCGCGCCGACGGCGTGCGGAATATGCGTGCCGACCGGGATCGAGGTGGGGAAATAATGCCGGTGCAGTGGAACCTCGCTGCCGCGCTCGTCGCCGGACCAGTATTGAAACAGCATCCGGATCGGTATGCCCCGGACAAGGCCGACGCCCATCTCGCGGAAGGCCGGAAAGATCCAGTCCGCAGGGCCGAGGGCGTAGGCGCTTCCCACCTGGGTCGCCTCCTGGCCCCGGACCGGCGCGTAGGTTCCAAGACGCCCCTCGCGCTGGAGGGCCAGTGCTTTTTCATCGAACACGCGGGAAAGAACCATCCATTCGTAGAGGGATTGGATTTCTTTGGGGCTTAAGGAGGGCAGGAGTGAAGCGTCGGATTGTCCCTCTTCGTCCAGAATTTGAAGCCATTCGACATTAAATTGATGGATCCGCCTTCTGGGCATCTCGACCGGCTCCTCCGAATCGAACGAATTGAGGAAACATTTCCTGATTATTATAACATATCCCGTTTTCAACACAAGATCCTTGTGTGTTATAATGAAAATCAGATTCCTCTTCCCTGTTCCCCACCGGTGAGGATGCAGATGACCCGCGGTCGACGCGATTTGCGCAATGATACCGGTCTTCAGGCTCGTCAGGCGGTAATCGTCAGCGCCGTCCGCACGCCGATCGGTCTGCTGAACGGAGCGCTCAGCGCGCTTTCGGCACCGCAACTCGGAAGCCTCGTCATCGCCGAGGCGCTTCGTCGAATCCAGTTGGACCCCGTTTCCGTCGAACAGGTCATCCTGGGCAACGTTCTCTCGGCCGGCCTCGGTCAGGCGCCCGCCCGTCAGGCGGCCCTGGGCGCCGGACTTCCGGAGACGGTCGGCTGCCTGACGATCAACAAGGTCTGCGGATCCGGACTCAAATCCGTCATGCTGGCCCGGCAGGCGATTCAAAACGGCGAAGCCGAAGTGATCGTGGCCGGCGGAATGGAGAGCATGACCAACGCCCCTTACCTGCTTCCCAAGGCCCGGCGGGGATACCGGGCCGGTCATGACGTTCTCATCGACAGCCTGATCAAGGACGGCCTCTGGGACGTCTATAACGACTTTCACATGGGCCAAGGGGCCGAGTTGTGCGCCCGCAAATACCGGATCACCCGCCGGCAGCAGGACGACTTTGCGATCGGCAGTTACACCAAGGCTCTGGAGGCGCGGAACAAGGGCCGCTTTCGACCGGAAATTCTTCCCGTCGATATTCCACAGAACCGCGGCCCGGCTCACCGCGTCGAGGCGGACGAGGATCTCGACCGGGCCGATTTCAAGAAGCTCCGCGCGCTTTCGCCGGCGTTTCAGAACGACGGCACGGTCACGGCCGGGAACGCCTCCTCGCTGAGCGACGGCGCGGCGGCCGTGGTCGTGATGTCGGCGCGAAAGGCCCGGCAATTGAAGCTCAAGCCGCTCGCGACGATCGCCGGCTCGGCGGAGGCCTCGACCGCGCCGGAATGGTTCTCGATCGCTCCGGTCAAGGCGATCCGAACCTTGCTCGACCGGACGGGGGTCCCGATCCGACGTGTCGACCTTTTTGAAATCCACGAGGCCTTCGCGGCCACGGCGCTGGCCGTGATCCGGGATCTGAAACTTCCGGAAGACAGGGTAAACCTTCGGGGAGGCGCCATCGCACTGGGCCATCCCATCGGGGCCAGCGGCGCGCGCATTCTCACGACGCTGCTTTATTTGATGAACGACCTGGACCGGCATCGCGGGGTGGCCTCCCTCTGCATCGGCGGCGGCGAGGCGGTCGCCATGATGGTCGAACGATGAAATCGGCCGGGCCGAGATTTAAAAACCTTTCCGATCTGGAAATCGATCCGCTCTACACACCCGCGTCCGTCCGTCGTTCCCGCAAAGACCGGACCGATCCGGGCCTCCCCGGAAAATTTCCATACACGCGCGGAATCTATCCGACGATGTACCGGGGAAAGCTCTGGACGATGCGCCAATTCTCCGGCTTCGGGTCGGCGGAGGACACGAACAAGCGGTACCACTACCTGCTCGACCAGGGCACGACCGGTCTCTCCGTCGCCTTCGACATGCCGACCTTGATGGGATACGATTCGGACCATCCCAAATCCAGGGGCGAGGTCGGTCGCTGCGGCGTCGCGATCGACAGCCTGGAGGATATGAAGGCCCTGTTCCGGGGAATCCCGCTCGACCGGGTCAGCACCTCGATGACGATCAACGGCCCGGCCGTCGTACTGCTCGCGATGTACGCCGTCGTCGGGGATGAACAGGGGGTCTCACGGAAAAAGCTTCGCGGCACGCTCCAAAACGACATCCTGAAAGAATACATCGCACAGAAGGAATGGATCTGTCCGCCGTCGCCGTCGTTGAAACTGATCAACGACACGATTCGCTTCTGCGTCGAATCGATCCCGCAGTTTCACCCGATCAGCATCAGCGGCTACCATATCCGGGAGGCCGGATCGACCGCCGTCCAGGAACTGGCCTTCACGCTGTACGACGGATTGACCTATGTCCGATCGGCGATGGAGGCGGGACTGAAGATCGACGATTTCGCCCCGCGGCTCTCTTTCTTCTTCAATGCGCACAACGATTTCTTTGAAGAGATCGCGAAATTCCGGGCGGCCCGAAGGCTCTGGGCCCGGGAGATGAAGCGGCGGTTTCATCCCCGGCGCCCGGCTTCCCTGATGCTTCGCTTCCATGCGCAGACGGCCGGCTGCTCGCTGACGGCCCAGCAACCCTATAATAATGTCGTCCGTGTCGCTCTTCAGGCGCTCTCGGCCGTGCTGGGCGGGGCCCAGTCGCTTCATACGAATTCCCTGGATGAGACGCTCGCGCTTCCGTCGGAGGAGGCCGTCACACTGGCGCTTCGTACACAGCAGATCATCGCCCATGAAAGCGGCGTCGTCAATACCGTCGACCCATTGGGAGGGTCCTATTACATCGAGACACTGACGAACCGGATGGAAGAAGAGGCCGGAAAATATTTTAAACGCCTCGATGCGGTGGGCGGGATGGTGGCCGCGATCGAGCAGGGCTACCCGCAACGCGAGATCCACCGCGCGGCCGCCCAATATCAGCGCGAGGTGGATGCGGGCGAACGGATCATCGTCGGGGTCAATCGGTTCACGGACGCACACGAAATCCCGATTCCGATTTTAAAGATCACGCAGGCGACCGAAGACAAACAGATCCAACGGCTCAAGCGTCGAATGGCCCATCGCTCCCAACGCCGCCTGTCGGCCGCGCTGGCTCGTCTCACGGGGGCCGCGGAGAAGAACAGCTACCTCATGCCGCACGTCATCGAGGCCGTACGCGCCGAGGCCACCGTCGGCGAGATCTGCGACATCTTTCGAAACGTTTACGGGGAATACCGCGAAGGAAACGAGTTTTAGAGGATAGATCGCATCCCATGCGTATTGGTCCGATCGAAATCCATGCGCTGACCGACGGCCTGTTTCGCCTCGACGGCGGGGCGATGTTCGGGATCGTCCCCCGACCGCTCTGGGAGAAGACCAACCCGCCGGACGACCGTAATCGAATCCGGATGAATCTCGGCGTGCTTCTGATTCGGGCCCACGGAAAAAATATTCTGGTCGACACCGGCGCCGGGGGGAAGTTGGACCCCAAGTGGCGGGAGATTTACGCGCTCGAGCGCAAACCGGGCCTGGAAGAATCGCTCGCGAAGCTTCGACTGACGCCGACCGACATCGACATCGTCATCAACACCCATCTCCATTTTGATCACGCGGGCGGAAACACCTTCCGCAACCTTCAAGGACAGATCGTCCCGACCTTTCCAAAAGCCCGGTACTTCGTCCAGAAGGGCGAATGGGACTGGGCCCATACGAAACATGAACGCACGCAGTTCGCCTACCTCCAAGACGACTTCTCCCCGCTCGAGCGGAGCGGCCGATTGACCCTATTAAACGGCGATGAGGAGATCTTAAAAGGCGTCCGTGTTCTTGTAACGCCGGGCCATACGGAGCATCATCAATGCGCCCTGGTCGAGTCGGAGGGCCGCAAGGCGATCTTCCTCGCCGACCTGATTCCGTTGGTGGCCCATCTCCCCTATCCTTATATCATGGGATATGATCTCTTTCCGCTCAAGACGCTTGAGACCAAGAAAAAGATCCTCCGGCAGGCCTATGAGGAGCATTGGCTTTTGATTTTCCAGCACGACCCCGACACGGAGATGGGGTATCTGAAGAAAACCGAGGACCGGTTTACGCTGGAGGCGGTTCATGACCCCGCGGCATAAAAAAGCGGCCGGAGCGGGCCGCCCGCAACGGGTGCTGATCGCGAAGATCGGTCTGGACGGCCATGACCGGGGCGTCAAGATCGTGGCCAAGGCGCTTCGCGACGCCGGCGTCGAGGTGATCTATCTGGGGCTTCACAACACGCCGGAGGAGATCGTCCGGTCGGCCGTTCAGGAAGACGTCGACGCGATCGGGCTGTCGATCCTGTCGGCCGCGCATATGACCCTTTTCGAAGAAGTCATGCAGCTTCTCCGAAAAGAGAAGGCGTCCGACATCGCGGTCTTCGGGGGCGGGATTATCCCGAGCGACGACATTCCGGCCTTAAAGAAGCTGGGCGTCCGGGCCGTCTTCACACCCGGAACGCCGATGGAGGAAATCGTCGCGTTTGTTAAAGAGGAGATCAAACCGCATGCCGTTCTCAAAAAATAACGGCCGGGTCTACATGATCGCCGGAGGAATCACGCCGTTCAAGAAGCGCTACGACGACAAAGACTTCCGGCTGATGGTGAAGCAGGCCTACGACATGGCGCTGGCCGAGGCGCCCCGTCTCACGCCGGACCGCATCGACGGCGCGGTCGGCTCCTACTTCTCGGACCATTTCACCCGCCAGCTCAAGGCCGCTAGCATGGTCCAGGATTATCTCGGCCTATGTCCCAAGCCGTCCAAGCGGATCGAGGGCGGGGGCGCGACCGGCGGGCTCTGCCTTCAGTCGGCCTGGGAAGCGGTCGCCTCCGGCCGGATGTCGGTCTGCGCGGCGTTCGGCTTCGAGACAATGTCCCGCGTGAACACCTGGAAGGGCAACGAATTCATCGCGCTGGCCTCGGATACCAACTTCGATTTTCCGGTCGGCGGGTTTTATAGCGGCTACTACGCGATGATGGTGCGCCGGCATATGCACGAGTTCGGCACCACGCCCGAGCAGATGGCATTGGTCTCGGTGAAGAACCACGCCAACGCCCTTTACAACCCGTTTGCACAAAAACCGCTTCGGCTCACGGTCGAGGCGGTCCGCTCCTCTCCGATGGTGGCCGATCCGCTCACGATGCTGGACATCTGTACGATGTCGGACGGGGCCGCCGTCTGCATCCTGGCCAATGAAGAAGCCGCCGAGCGCTTCGGGCGCGCTCCGATCGCGATCACGGGGGTCGGCTCCGGTTCGGATATGATGCGGATGGCCGACCGGCCGCACGGGAAGGTGCCGCTTCTGCCGCACGAACGCGCCGGCGACTATCGACGTCTCAAATATCCCGGCGTCCATTCCTTCCGCGGCGGTCGGATGGCGGCCAAGCTGGCGTACGGGATGGCCGGCATCATCCGTCCGTTGGATGAGCTCGACTTTATCGAGCTCCATGACGCTTACACCTCTTCCGAGATCCAGACCTATGAAGACCTCGGTCTCTGCAAATACGGAGAGGGTGGGAAGTTTGTGGAAGAGGGACATCCCTTTCTGTCCAACGTCGACTACGGAATGAAACTCAAGAGCCCCGGAACTTTGCCGGTCAATCCATCGGGAGGCCTGCTGGCCTGCGGCCATCCCGTCGGGGCGACGGGTCTCATGCAGGCGGTCTTCGCCTACTGGCAGCTCCAAGGCTCAATCAAAAAACAGATGGGAAGCGCCAAGCTGCAGGTGAAGGGCGCAAAGCGGGGGCTCATCCACAGCCACGCCGGCACCGGCACCTATATTACCGTCACGATCATGGAGAAGCCGTAAATATGCATCGGCGGGTGGCCGCAGGCGGGGCGCCCCATCCGACCGCAACGGAAAGGCCAAGGAGTATTTCGTATGGATCCCCTGCAACATTAGGAAGCACGTTGAGTGAGGACGGATGGGGCTGCCGGAGGACAGGAACCGCGGATGAGATGGACGGGGTATTGAGTGTACGCGCGTCGGTTAAACGCCGTTTGGCACCGAGCCTTAGCCGGATTCCCCCAAACGTAAGCCGAGGCGCCGCTTGGGCCCGATGCCGAACAGCAACGCAGAACGGGCATTACGAATCGGCCATGGTTTGAATTAACCGAGGTCACACTATGCCAAGAAAGATCAGAAACGGAACGGTCGTATACAATCTCGATCCGCTTATCGTCAAGGACCATTATGAGATTGATTACCGCCACTCCTACGCCCAGGACTCCCCGTTCTTCGCGGGCCTGGCGAAAGGACGGTTGCTTGGAAGCTTCTGTTCGAAATGCCGCTACACCTACGCCACGCCGCGGTCGCACTGTTGCCAATGCGGCCGCGCCACCGAATGGCGCGAGCTGCCGCGGGACGGACGGATCCATACCTACACCGTCTGCCATTACGGCGGCGAAGCCTTCCTGGATGAGACGCCCTTCACGCTGGTGCTGGTCGAGTTCAAAGGCGCGGACACCCTGTTCCTCTCCCGGCTGGTCGGCGCAAAAGCGGAGGAAGTCCGGATCGGTATGGAGGTGACCGCCCGCTTTGCGCCGACGCCGTCCTTTCGGGTCACGGACGTCTGGTTTGAGCCAAAGCTTAAAAAAAGTAAGACGTAAGGCGTGAGGAGTAAGTAGATGAAGGACATCCTCTGGCGGCCCACCGAAGAACTCATTCGTTCCTCCAACGTGCACCGCTTCATGGAACGGCACGGCATTAAAACCTACGAAGACCTGATCGCCCGATCCACCGATGACATCGAATGGTTCTGGGACGCCGCCATGCAGGATCTCGGCATCTCCTGGTATCGGCCGTATGAGAAGGTTCTGGATACCTCGGCCGGCATCCCCTGGGCCCGGTGGTTTGTGGGCGGAAGGACCAACATCGTTTATAACTGTCTTGACCGCCATCTCCCCGCCCGATCGAACAAGACGGCGCTCCTCTGGCAAGGCGAGGACGGCGCCGTCCGGGAAATGAGCTACGGAGAACTTGATCGCGAGGTCGGCCGTCTGGCCAACGCGCTGAAGGACTTGGGCCTTCAGAAAAGAGACACCGTCGGACTTTACATGCCGATGTGTCCCGAGATGGTGGCGGCTTTCTACGCCGGTCTCAAGATCGGCGCGGTCGTGATCCCGATCTTCTCCGGCTTTGCCGCAGCGCCGCTGGCTTCCCGTTTGGCCCATGCCGGCGCCAAAGTTCTCATCACGGCGGACGCCTCCCTCCGACGGGGAAAGGTCCATCCCGTCAAGCCGGAGGCCGATGCGGCGGCCGCCCGCTGTCCCGGCCTTAAACATCTTATTGTCGTCAACCATCTTGGGACCGAAATCCCGTGGAATCCGGACCGCGATCTCTGGTATCACGAACTCATTTCCAAGCGCTCCGAGACCTGCGCCACGGAGTCCCTGGATTCGGAAGACACCGCGCTGATTCTTTATACCTCCGGAACGACGGGTCAACCGAAAGGCTCGGTGCATACCCATGGGGGCTGTCTGGCCCAGATGGGAAAGGAGCTGGGCTACCCCTTCGATTTGAAGCCGGAGGACCGGTTTTTCTGGCTGACGGACATCGGCTGGATGATGGGCCCATGGATGATCATCGGGGTGCATCTCTTCGGTGGAACGATCCTGATCACCGAGGGGGCCCCCAACCACCCAAAACCCGACCGACTCTGGGAGATCATCGAACGGCATCGGGTTACGATCTTCGGAATCTCCCCGACCGCGGTCCGGATGCTGATGCGGGCCGGAGACGCCTGGGTGGAACAGCATGATTTATCTTCGCTTCGGATCCTGGGCTCGACCGGCGAGCCCTGGGACGCCGAAAGCTACTCGTGGTTTTTTCACAAAGCGGGTGGAGGACGGATCCCGATCATCAATATCTCGGGAGGGACCGAGATCGTCGGCTGTTTTCTCGCCCCCCTTCCGATCATACCGCTGAAGGCCTGCACCCTCGGCGGGCCGGGTCTCGGAATGGACGTGGACGTGTTTGACGATCAAGGAAAGCCCGTGCGAGGACAGAGGGGTCATCTGGTCTGCAAGAAGCCAGCGCCCTCCATGACGCGAGGGTTTTGGATGGATCCGGACCGTTACCTCGAAACCTACTGGTCCCGGTGGCCCGACATCTGGTTCCACGGCGACTGGGCCTACGTCGACCCGGACGGCTACTGGTTTCTCGAAGGACGATCCGACGACACCATCAAAGTAGCCGGCCGCCGGACCGGGCCGGCCGAGATCGAAGAGGCCTTGATCGCCCATCCGGCCGTCTCCGAGGCCGCGGCCATCGGCGCGCCGGACCCGATCAAAGGCGAAGAGGTGGTCGGCTTCGTCGTGCTCAAGCCGGGGCACGTCCCCGATGAAATTCTGAGGGAGGAATTGGAAGCGCAGGTGGTCCGCGCGCTCGGGAAGACGCTGCGGCCGAAAGAGATCCGCTTCGTCACGGACCTCCCCAAGACCCGATCGGCCAAGATCGTCCGACGGGTGATTCGAGCGAAATATCTGGGCCAGACCGACCTGGGCGACCTTTCGTCGATCGAGAACCCCCAGGCCATCGAGGAAATCGGCCGGGCGCGCTGATGCGACGGGCATTTGGCTGGCGGTCCGAAATACATTATAATCAATAGCAAGAGGGATTCGTGATCGACTTCGACCTCACAAACGAGCAGACGCGGCTGAAGCAGACGGCCCGCGAGTTCGCCGAGTCCGAGATCGCGCCCGGGGTTGCCGAACGGGATCGGGACAGCCGCTTTCCCTGGGAACTCGTCCCCAAGCTGGCCCAAATGAAATTTCTGGGAATCATGGCCCCGAAAGAATACGGCGGCGCGGGACTGGACAGCCTGAGCGCAGCCATCATCGTTGAAGAGATCGCGCGGGTCGACGGATCCACCGCACTGACCGTGGCTTCCCACAACGCCCTCAGCGTCCGCCACATCCACCGGTTTGGAAGCGAGGCTCAACGAAAACGCCACGTCACGCGGCTGGCCTCCGGCGAAGTCCTGGGCGCTTGGGCGCTGACCGAGCCCCACGCCGGCTCGGATGCCTCCGCGCTCGAAACCACGGCGCGGCTTGAGGGCGATCATTGGATCTTGAACGGTCAAAAAATGTTCATCACGCAGGGTACCGTCGCCGGCATCTATATTATCATGGCCTCGACCGACCGGACGCTTGGTACCAAAGGAATCTCGGCCTTTGTGGTCGAGAAGGGAACGCCGGGTCTGACCCCGGGTCAACCCACGAACCGCTTCGGCGTCCGGGCGTCGGACACCGCGCCCCTGACCTTGGAGAACGTAAAAATCCCGAAAGAGAATCTCATCGGCAACCTCCACGAAGGCTACGACCAGGCCATGGAAATGTTGAACGGCGGACGGATCGGGATCGGCGCGATGGCGGTCGGGCTGGCCCGGGCCGCGCTGGAGGCGGCCGTGCGCTACGCGCATCAGCGCGTCCAGTTCGGAAAACCGATCGCCCAGCACGAGGGGATTCAGTTCATGCTGGCCGATATGGGCACCGAGCTTCAGGCGGCCCGTTTTCTCGTCTATCACGCCGCCTGTCTAAAGGATAAGGACCGATCGTATCGCAAGGAAGCCTCGATGGCCAAGTTGTACGCATCGGAAATGGCGATGCGCGCCACGAACAAAGCGATGCAGATTCACGGCGGCTACGGCTTTTTAAAGGACAATCCGGTCGAACGTTACCTCCGCGACGCCAAGCTGTGCGAGATCGGCGAGGGAACGTCCGAGATCCAGCGGCTGATCATCGCGAAGGAGTTGCTGAAAGGGAAGGAACTGCCTTGAGGCTGGAGAACCAAACGGTTGCATCATCGGAGAGTTCGGTGGTCCCTGAAGGCCAGTTCCACGGAGCCTCCTTAGCGACCGCGACAACCCGGAATGGCACCGTCATATAGCCGCAAGGCGCCATGGGCCATCCGATAGAAAAATACCGCCTTGAATGGCGCGACTTGGAAATGGCCGGAAGGGACTACCGAACTCCTAAACGACTTGGCCGCATCATGAACAATTGGACCCGAAAAATCCGTAGCGGCGATTTTCGCGCGGCGGCGAAGTTAATCACGGCGATCGAGCGGGGCGATCCGTCCGCGGTTCCGATCTTAAAGTCCCTGTATCCATACACCGGCCGGGCCCGGATCATCGGAATCACCGGATCGACCGGAACCGGCAAGAGCAGCTTGATCAACGGCCTTACGACCGGCTACCGTCGTCTGCGGCAACGGGTGGGCATCCTGGCCGTGGATCCCACCAGCCCGATTTCCGGCGGTGCGATCTTAGGCGACCGGATCCGGATGCGGGAGCATTTTACCGATCCCGGCGTTTTCATCCGCAGCATCGCCAGCCGCGGCGCCCCGGGCGGGCTCCCGGTTCTGGTTCTGGCCGAAGCGGTGCACGTCTTGGACGCGCTTGGAATGGATGTGGTCTTCATCGAGACGATCGGCGTCGGCCAGGATCAGACGGCCGTTTCCTCCATCGCACGGACCACCGTGGTCGTCCTCAACCCGACCATGGGAGACGAGGTTCAGCTTTTAAAGGCCGGGATCATGGAGGTGGCGGATTTATTCGTGGTGAACAAAGCGGATCTGCCCGGGGGGGACACGATGGCGATTCATTTGTCCGATCTGTCCGGGTCCGAGCGTCCCATTCCGGTTTTCAAAACCTCGGCCCTCAAACAGCTCGGCATCGACGAGCTCATCAAAGGGTTGAACGATCTGGCCCGGAAGACCCGGCAAGCCCGACAACCGAAAGGAACCGATCGCCGATGACGACCCTGGCTGAGCGATTGGCCGCCTTCGCCCACGGGCTATCGTTCGACGATCTGCCGCGCAACGTGGTCCATGAAGTCAAGCGGCGGGTGATCGATTCGATCGGTTGCGCGATCGGGGCGTTTGATTCGGAGCCCTGCCGGATCGCCCGAACGGTGGCCCGTCTCGTCACGAGCCGGTATCCGGCCACCCTGATCGGGACCGCGCACGCGTCCGCGCCGGATCTGGCCGCCTTTGCGAACGGAACGATGATCCGGTACCTTGACTACAACGACACGTATCTCTCGAAGGAGCCGGCCCATCCCAGCGACAACATCGCGGCCGCGCTGGCCGTCGCCGAGGCGGAAGGCGCCGGCGGAAAGGCCCTGATCGCCTCGATCGTCGTCGGTTACGAGATCCAATGCCGGCTGTGCGACGCGGCCGCTCTGCGCACGCGGGGCTGGGATCATGTCACCTACGGCCCCTTGTCCACCGCGCTGGTCGCGGCCAAGCTGATGGGCCTGCCGCAGGCGTCGATGGTCCACGCGCTCGGACTGGCGGGCGTTCCCAATATCGCCCTCCGGCAGACGCGCGTCGGCGATCTGTCGATGTGGAAAGGCTGCGCGTTCGCCAACGCCGCTCGGAACGGGGTCTTCGCGGCGTGGCTGGCCAAACAGGGGATGACCGGACCGGCGCCGCTGTTCGAGGGAGAAAAAGGATTCTTCCGACAAGTCACGGGCCCGTTTGACCTGCCGCCGCTGGCTGAAAAGGGGCGGCCGTTTAAGATCATGGATACGTATATCAAATTCTATCCGGCCGAATACCATGCCCAGAGCGCCATCGAAGCCGCACTGCTGCTTCGACCCAATTTTGCACTCAAAGACATCCGTACCATCGCCGTGAAAACGTTCGATGTCGCGGTCGAGATCATCGGAAAAGACCCCGAGAAATGGCGGCCCCGCAACCGTGAGACGGCGGATCACAGCTTGCCTTACCTTGTCGCCGTGGCGCTTATGGACGGCCGCGTCGGGCTTGACCAGTTCACGGAAGCTCGGATCGCGGATCGCCGCCTCCAGGCGCTGATTCAAAAGGTAGCGGTCACGGCCGATCCCGCGTTCGACCGGGCCTATCCCGAGGCCATGCCGAATCAGGTCCAGGTGAAGACCGTCGATGGCCGCTCCCACGCTCTTAAAGTCACCTATCCCAAAGGGCATCCGAAACGTCCCTTAACGGATAGCGAGTTGGAGGCGAAATTCAGTTCGCTGGCCGAACCGAGGCTCTCCAAGAAACAGATCCGAAGGCTTTTAGATCGTCTCTGGAAGCTGGACGCCTTAGAAAAAATGGACGATCTCCTCTCCCTTTGTATCGTCCCCGGAAAACGGAAAGGACGTCCGACATGAGTTCGGCTTGCCAATTACGCAAGCAACTCGATCAGGGACTGGTTGTCGCTCCGGGGGTGTTTAATGCCGTCACGGCCAAGATGGTGGAAGTCGTCGGCTTTCAGGCGGCCTATCTCTCCGGAGCCGGGCTGACCAACGCGATGACCGCCTTTCCGGACATCGGACTCTTGACGATGTCCGAGCTGGCGCAACAAACGGCCTACATCGCCTCCGCGATCCGCATCCCCTTGATCGTCGATGCCGATACCGGTTTCGGCGGGCCGCTCAGCGTGGCCCGGACCGTTCGAGAACTGGAGCGGGCCGGCGCCGCGGCCATCCAGATCGAAGACCAGCAAGACCCGAAACGGTGCGGTCATCTGGCCGGAAAACGCTTGATCCCGGCGAATGCCATGGCCGAAAAGATCCGCTCGGCCGCAAAAGCTCGGAGGAACCCCGACCTCGTCATTATCGCGCGGACGGATGCCCGCGGGGTGGAGGGCTTGAAGGCCGCCATCGACCGGGCTCGCCGATACCGGGAAGCCGGTGCGGATATGATTTTTCCCGAGGCGCCGGAGTCGGCCGCGGAATTTTCCCGATTTGCAGACCGCGTGCCGGGACCACTGATGGCCAACATGACCGAATTCGGAAAAAGCCCGTACGTGTCGGTTCGAGAGTTCGATCGGCTGGGATATCGATTGGTCATCTTTCCGATGACGATTTTCCGCGTCATGATGAAATCGGCGGAGTCCGCCCTCCATGAACTCAAACGGAGCGGAACGCAACGCAGGCTTTTAAGCCGGATGCAAACGCGGAAGGAATTGTATGCGCTGTTGAATTACGAGGAGTATGAAAAGATGGAGGCGGAAGCATCAAGCTCGCGGACACGATCTCCTAAACGCCGCGACTAAATCGTCCCGAGCCCCCCTGCTAGGAGCCTTTCTTGATCTCCAGGATAACCTGTTTGGCAATCTCCTTAAGAGTCTCGAACACACCCTGCCCCTGGGGAGCGACCGCCTCGAAGAAAGGAACCCCTTTGGGGTTTAACGCCTGGTTCAATTCCTCCACCGAAACGGCGCTGGGCAGATCCCGCTTATTGTATTGGACGACAAACGGAAGATTGTCGAGATTGTACCCTTGTTCCTGGAGATTCTTCCGCAGGTTGTCCATGCTTTCAATGTTGGCCTCCATCCGTTCCGTCTGAGAGTCCGCAACGAACACCACGCCGTCCACTCCTTTGAGAATCAATTTTCGACTCGCATCGTAGAAAACCTGGCCGGGAACGGTGTAGAGATGAAATCGGACCTTGAAGCCTTTAATGTTTCCCAGGGCCAACGGCAGAAAATCAAAAAAGAGCGTTCGTTCACTTTCGGTGGCGAGCGAGATCATCTTTCCTTTGCTGTCGGGGTTCGTCTTTTTGTAAATGTACTGGAGGTTGGTCGTTTTTCCCCCCAGACCGGGACCGTAAAAGACGATCTTGCAGTTGATCTCGCGCGCGGAATAATTGATAAACGACATGCAGACCCGTTCCCTTGTTAAACCCCGACCGAGTGCAGACGATCAGCCAAACAGCTTTTCAATGTCATCTTCCGTAATTTCGGCGAAAGGAGACTTCGACGACTCCTTGGGTGTCCCGCCGCCTGCGGCGGTCGGAGCCTTGACCTGATCCACTTTTTGCAGGATCTTTTGTAAGATTTGACCCAGGACCTCAACGCTTTTTTTAACCCGCAAACGCACCAGTCCCAACGAAGACCGTTGGTCGAAGATCACGACGAGAATGACCCGGCCGACCAGCGAGATATGAATATTGTCCCGCTCCCCCTCGTGGAATAAAATCGAGAAGTCTTTCTCACCCAACAGCTTGGCCATTCCGCCGGTCGCAGCGATGTTCCCCGCCGTCAAAGAGGCCAGAGAGGTGGTGTCCAGATTTTCCGTCTCGCCGATCGCCGAAATCAGCTGGCCGTTCTTATCCACCAGAAACGTGACCTTGGCGTTGGCCTGTTGGTGAAGCCGGCGGAGCTCGGCGTCGATTTGCTTGAACTCCTCCTCGTACATGATCAATCCAGGATCGGGCATACTTCAACCTCTCCCGTGGTTTAAAAAATCTATGGAATTATAGAGGAATTATAAGGAGGTTGCAAGCGCCGGATTCAAACGGCGCGCCGAGGGCGGATCAGGGTCCGGATGAATTTTCATCCCAGACGGCCCCTTCGTCCAGAAACCCGCTTTCTTCTTCTGAAGAGCCGGCGGGCTCGGACAAGCGGGCGTAGTGCCGGGCCCAGGTGACGTAGATGTTCCCGCTGTCGTGCATGGCCGAACAGGCTTTCGTCCATTGCTGCAGTCCATCGACGTCGCCCGCCTGCTGTAATTCGGCCGCGCGCTTCTCAAAGGCCCGGTTGAGATTCTCGATCGCTCGGGTGACTTCGACGATGGATTCCCGGATTTCTTGATTATCCACCAGCGGTTTCCTGAAGTTTTCGGGATGCCTAACCGGCCAACAACACCGAATCGACCACGGCTCCGAAGAACGTCGTCTCTAGGTTCTGATGATGGCGCAGGAGCTGCTCCAGCGCGAACCGTCCCCTTGCAACGGGATCCTGCCGGCTCGCCGGTTCGGCCGCCTTCAAGAAGGCCTGGGCGGCCTGCTGATAACGGGCCAGGCCGTCTTTCGTGAGAAGGTCGATGCGCGTCCCGTTTGGAGTATTGTGGTCCTCGATGTTTATTTCATCACCGGATATCGCGAGGGTCAAATGTTCTTTCTCGATATACCTCCCGGAAATTTGAATATAACCCTTCTCCTCCGCGGCGGCGGGACGGTTTCCGATCAGATACTGACCGTCGCGAAGGCGACGGACCAGGCCGTAATCCCTCCCGATCGTGGTATCCCGGACGGTCATGTACCAGTCCCCCTTCTTCGGGTCTCGGATAAAATAGACCGAGAGAACGCCGATATTGAGTCGAAATATGGGGGAATGAAACCGATAGCGATTGTTCCCCATTCCCCCGATAAAGGCATGCTCGATGCTCTTTTCCGATTCGAAGAAAAGCCGGTATTTAAACAGACCGGCCGCGACCTCCGTGATCCGACCGTCCTCAACCAGACCATGCAAATGGGACTTTATCTGCTCCACGGTCTGGGCCTGCTTTTGCGGATCCTTAGGAGATTGCAACTTGAGAAGCAGAATCAGATCTTCGGCCAGAAAGGCCCGGTGGGGTTCCCGTTCCAGCGTTTTTAAGATAAGGTCTTTTAAAGAGGGCGGGGCGACAGTCGGGGTTTGCGGGTTTGTTGTTATTTCCATCGTCTCTCCGAATCCAAGAGGAATTCCCCCCCACAGCGATGACGCGAGGGGGGCTTTGCTTGTGGATGGCCGTGATTACCCTTGGTAGGCTTGGCCGAGCGCGGCCGCTTCGGCCTTATGCTTGTCAAGCATGATCTCGCCGGTGGCGCCATCGACGGGGGCCATGATAATCGCATTGTGCTTGGCCGCGTCACAAACCACGACGCAGAGCTCGCATCCTTTGCAGCGCTCGATAACCACAAACGCCTTCATTTTCCGGGTATCGAGCTTGATGCAGTCAGCTTCCGGGCAGTACATGATGCAAAGCCGACATCCTTTATTGGCGACACACTTCTCATCTTCTACATAGGCGATATTATACACGGGACCAACCCTCTGGTTAGACGGCCACGGCCAATTTCCGGTTCTCGGCCCAAGCGGAGGCCAACTCATACGATTTTTTGATCGTGGCCATGTTCTTCTGCAGCAACTGTTCCTTCTTGGCGAACTTCTTCTTGATCGCCTCATCCAGCGTGGCCGTTCCTCCGGAGGCCACGTACTTCTTGCCGAACCGCTCTTGAATGGCCTGGTCCACCGCCTCCATCGTCACCACCTTGGAAATGCCGGTGACCGCGCCGATCATGGCCATATTCGAGGCCAACTCGGTTCCGGCGATCTCAAGCGCCAGCGCTGTGCCGTCAAACGTGTAGACGGCCACGTTCAATTCCTTCAGATGCTCTTTGTCTTCATCGTTCAGCAGGTCCGAATTGGAATTGATGATCAACAACCCGCCTTTTTTGATGCCCGAATAGAAAGGCGCCGTGTAACTTTTCTGCAGAGTGATCACCTGGGGATGGAATACCATAATAATATCCGGATAGACAAGCTCTCCCCGATCATAAATCCGCTCGGAGCCGATCCGGCAGTAACTCTCGGCCGGGGCCATTCGTTTCTCGGCTCCGAAGAAAGGATTCGAAATCGAAAATTTCCCGTCTTTGTTGGCGGCCATGGCCATCACGTGGGCCGAGGTCACCACCCCTTGGCCGCCCAATCCGGACATTCGAATATTCGTGCGTTTCTTCAACATGGCGATGCTCCCTCTTATGCTGCCGGCTGGGTCGCCGCAATGGCCGCCGTCTTTTTCTTCGCCTCGATGTCGGCCAGAAACTGCTTGGCTTCGTCGGTGATGTACTCTTTGTAATTGAAGCGCTCGCCCGGCTTTTCGGAATCGCGCATCTCCTGAAGGCCTTCCATGCTGTTCTTGCCGATCTCAAGGATGCAAGGAGTGTACATCTGAATGTAGGTCGGCCCGACCTCGCGGGCCAGCAGCACCGCGTTCTTGATCACCTTCTCCACCAAGGAAGGCTTGCTGACCGTCAGGTTGACGACGTAACAACAGCCCGACTCCCGCGCGATCTCAGGCAACCGAACCTTGTCGAACTTCTTGCCCGTCGGAGCCATCTTGGCCACGAAACCCTTGCGCATCAGACCGGATTCCTGTCCGCCCGTGTTGGCATAGAGCTCGTTGTCAAAACAGATCGTCGTGAATTTTTCCTGACGGAACCAGGCCTGCAACGTCATGTCGAGACCGATATCCACCGTCGCCCCGTCGCCGGCCAGCACCACCACGTCCTTGATCCGGTCCGGGAATCGGACGGTGAGAGCCCGTTTGAGTCCGCTGGCAACGGCGTTCTGGTTGCCGAACAATGAATGGATGTTGTGCACCGCCACCATGGGGAAAACAAGGCTCGTGCAACCGGTGGATCCGACCATCACGGTGTCTTCCGGATTGGGAAGGGAAGCGAGGATGTATCGGAAGGCCATCGACTCGGGACAGCCGGCGCAAAGCGAATGCGCCTCGATCAGCTCTTTGCTGTTCCCGATATCTTTCCAGCCACGGTCCTCATTCCCGTAGGTGGATTGCTCGACCAGATCGCGATACTCCGGGGGCATGATATCAAAAAACTCGGGACAGATCTGAATCTTTTCTTTGCTCATGACACTTCTCCTTATTTTCGCTTTAGAACGTTAGAAATCAGCTGCCCCTTCCCGCCAAGGTCGCCACATGCCGACCCAGGGTTTTCTGAATCTCTTCCGCGATGACTTCGGCCGGCATCGTCATTCCACCCGCTACATGGGGGCCGGCAATGATTCGATGATTGTCCGGAAGAGCGGCCTTCAACTCTTGGGCCAACCATCCTACGACGTTAAATTCCGGAACGAAGATGTGTTTGGCATTCTTGGTGGCCGCCCGAAGTTCTTCAAACGGGAAAGGACGCAGGCTTTTCACCTTCACCAATCCGACCCGAATTCCATCATCCTCCAGCAGCCGGATGGCCTCCCGGCCCTGGGATACGGCGGTTCCCGAAGCCACGATCAAAATCTCCGCATCCGTATTCTCGGTCTCGATCAGGCCCCCGATCAACGGAATGGTATGTTTTCGCGACCGTTCACAGGCCGACCGGGTTTCTTCCTGCCAGGAGGCATGGGTCATGTAACTGATATAGTTGGACTTCATTATAAAAGGATCCCGCATCATACGGACGGGCGGGCATTCCATGTCCATGCAGACCACCGGCGAACGGTAGGGATCATAGGGAGGAAGGCACATCTCCGGAGGCGTGAGCATCACCGTATCTTTGGTGTGGGTTACAAAAAACCCGTCGCAACACAGCGCGAGAGGCAGATGAACATCCGGCTGTTCGGAAACGATGTACCCCTTCAACATCCAGTCGAAGAAGTCCTGGGCCGTCTCGGCATGCCACACCAGCATCCCTGTTCCCAACAGGAAATACATCTCCAGCGTATCCGGCTGAATGCTCAGGGGCGAGTTGATACCCCGGCAGGTCACAATCATCTGGATCGGCAAACGGGATCCAACCCACATGGGAAAATTCTCAAAGGCCCGCATCGTGCCCGGGCCCGCCGTGGTCGTAAAAACCCGGGCCCCGCCGAACGCGGCCCCGGCGCACTGGCTCATTACCGCAAACTCGCTTTCGCCGCGCATATAATCGCCGACGTACCCCTCCGCGTACAGCTCCCCGATCAACGCCGCCGCTTCGCTCTGGGGCGTGATGGGATAGGCCACCATCACATCCACGCTCGCCCGTCGGATCGCTTCCTTGATCACTTCGCTACCGGTGTAAAAGGCCGCGGTGCGAGGGGCTTCGAAGAAGAGATGGTTGGGATCCGTATAGGTCTGACCTTTTTTGTTTTGTTTGCCGATCAGGCTCTTCTGAACTTCAGATAATTCGTTGGCCATTTTAGCCTCCTCCATCGGATAATCTTACAAAAACGTTGTCGCGGTGCCGGTCGGCTCCGTTTCCGGTCTCTTTCTCCGCGGGTCGGACCCAAGGGATCCCCTTCAATTTGCTGACCCACTCGGCCAATCGCAGAATTTTCTCGGGCGAAGTATCCCGAATAGATAGGTTGGCGTCCTCATGGCCGGCCTGGGCGCACAGAGCGATGGTAAAGCAGCTGGTTCCCCCTCGGATAATTTTGAGAGAAAGATTGGCCATGTGACAGTGAACACCGACAAATATGCAGACATCTTCTTTATTGTGCCAGATCGTCAAGTTGGGATGATTGGGATTGATTTCCACCTCGGGATTGATCTTGGGATACTTGGGCCGATAGTCGGCCATCGGAATGATCCGTGCCGGAATGACATCGGCCAGGATCTTAATGGCTTTCGCCTTTTTGGCCGCCTTCTCGTTCCAGTTCCAGAGTACCAGCGGACCCGGATGTATCGTGGGGTTCTTGGCTTCGATCAGTTTCCGGGCCGCAAATTCCAGCGCCTGTTCTTCCGAAACAATCTCGCCTTCAATATGACCTTCCCCCGGCTCCGGGAGCACAATTCCCATCCGGGCGGCGCCGGGTGTAAAATAGGCCTCGGGCCCTGCAAGCACTCTGTATCTTTCCGACTGCATAACGCGTCCTTTCTCAGGTCTCGGGTGTGTCCCTCTGGGTATCTTCGTCCGTGTTATTATGTAATTTAAACGCCCTCTGCTCCATTTGTCAACGTCTTTTTATCGAAACTGAAACAGCTTGTTCCATTTTTACGGATAGGTGTCTCTGGCGACCGTTTTCCTCAAGATAGCGGATAATGTTCCCGACCCCACGGGTCGTCCATTCCTCCAAAAATGGCTGCACCATGACCGAAAAGATCTTGGGCACGCGGTGAATCTCCGGATAGCCTTCCGCACCAGTCAGGGCGTCCAAAAAAGCGGCCTTGACGCAAGCGGTTAATGCCCTCTGTTGTTTCCTTGCCTCCTCCTCAGGTTCCAGAACACAGAGGGTTTTGACCTCTTTCAGTGCCGTCACAACCGATGCCGCCGGGAAAGGAGTCTCGTCAATCACCTGAACTAACCCCAACCGGAGTCCCCGATGACGATGGAGGAGATCCATAGCCACGAGCAGAGAGTCTTCCCAGATTCCGCGCGTGACAAAAACCATATCTGCATCCGTCACTCTATAGACCCTAACATGATTGTCCGCCACCCACTCCGGATTCGCTACGATCATCGATAGGGACTCTTCATCGCCGTCAACGAATTTTCCAGATACCCCCCCCTCAAACGGGGCGGCGGTTCCGCGGATGAGCCGGAATTCGCCGACCTTGTCCGGGGAATATCGCTCCATGATTTTCAAAAATTCTTCCATCGAGAGTTGAAGCACACCGGCCATGGCCGGCCACTTTGTAAGCGGCAGCGGTGCAATGCCGTACTCAAAATTGTAAATCGCCGAAACGCGTTTGTAGCCCAACGCTTCAGCCATTTTAAACGGGCTGATCTCTTTCCGAAGCCGATAATGCCGCAGCCACTCTCCAAACGTCTTGAATTGCATAGGATATTGTTCCAAGTTACTCATTGTATGTAACAATGTAACATGCACCAAGTGCTTAGTCAAGCTGTTTTTTAGAAGAATTCGGGCGAAATGGACAAATTTACAATAGTTCGCGGCGGCCTTCGAGTGATTTGATGAGAGTGACCTCGTCCGCATATTCCAAATCCATGCCGACCGGAATCCCGTAGGCGATCCGTGTGACCTTCACACCGGTGGGCTTGATGAGCCGCGTGAGGTAAATCGCCGTCGCTTCCCCTTCGATCGTCGGGTTGGTGGCGATGATAACCTCCTTGGTCTCTCCCAGTTTAAGCCGATCAAGAAGAGATTGAGCCTTGATTTCGGCGGGCCCTCGACCGTCCAGCGGCGAAAGACTTCCCACGAGGACATGGTACAAGCCCTTGTACTCTCCTGTGCGCTCGATGGCAAACAGTGTGCTGGTTTCTTCGACAACAAGAATCCGCGTGCGATCACGCAAAGGATCGGCGCAGAAGCGGCAGACCTCTTCTTCCGATATGTTATTGCACCAACGGCAAAACCGGAGGCGTTCCTTGACATCCAGAATGGCTTGGGCAATCCCTCGAGCTTCTTCGGCAGGCAGCTTGAGAAGAAAAAAAGCCAAGCGCTGGGCCGTCTTCCGACCGATGCCCGGCAGTTTTCTGAGTTCGTCAATCAATCGGTCGAGCGGGTTTTGAGACGTTCCTTCCATCCGCGGTCCCCCTGGCAGTGCTATGGAAACAAGCCCGGTATTTGGATCCCGCCGGTCAGAGTTTTCATCTGCTCGGCCATGAGCTCCTGGGACTTGCGCCGGGCTTCATTGACGGCCGCAAGAATAAGGTCTTGAAGCATTTCGACCTCCTGAGGATTGACCACCTCAGGATCAATCTTGATCGAAACGATCTCTTGCCTTCCGTTCGCCACCACGGTCACCATCCCACCGCCGGCCGTGGCCTCGACCGTCTTTTTGCCAGCCTCCTCCTGCAACCGGGCCAGCTTCTCCTGAAGGGCTTGGGCCTGTCTCATCATGTCACCGAATTTGGTCATATTTCCCTTTCTTATGCTAAATGTGGATATTGGAAAACGGTCATCTATTTTGGGGCTGCCCAAAATCCTCAAAATGGGAGGCTGCGGGCACCGAGAAGATCGGAGCGTAAAGACCGTACGCGAGGATCTTCGAGAAACCAAGAACAAAGCGGATGGATTTTTTCGGAGGTCGGCTACGATTCTTTAATATCGATCACTTCACCACCGAGAATATTCAGCGCCTCTTTGACCAAAGGATGGGCTAAGGTTTCTTGTTGAATCCGCTTGCGCTGTTGTTGCGCCTGTTGATCTTGCTTGAGCTTCAGTTGTTGTCGCTCATCGGCCGAGCGTTGCTGGCGGACGACCTTCAACTCAACCGGTTTTCCAAAGACCTCTCGAAGCACCGATGCGATGACCAGTTGGTTTTCCTCTTTCTGAATAAAATCGGCAAAGACGGCTGCCCCCTCGTCGTAGCCGATCACTAAAAGATCTTTATCTTCATGAAAGGCCCATTCCTGAACAACCCCCTTCTGCAAATAGGAACCGACGTTTGGCTTTTCCTGAAGAAGGCGCTTCATCGCGGTCCCCCAGAGCTCCAAGGGCAATTCGGACCCGCTGGATGATTCGGATCGGATCTCCATGGCATTTCCACGGACCGGTCCTGTTTGGGGTCGTTGAACGGCGGACATCGATTCCGCATCCGTCGTCTCCGGGGTTTGAACAGGGGGTGGAGAGGCTTTCGGCCCCCATGGCGCACCGGTGGGAATTCGCACGCCCCGCCTTTCGGAGCCGCCTTCGACAAGAGACTGTTCAAGAAAACGGAGCCGTTCCAGTAACGTTTCAAACGATTCGAGAGGCTGAATCTGGGTGGCGCGGATCACGGCCATTTCAAGGATAAAACCGGGATAGACCGTTCCACGAAACGATTCCAGGGCCAAGGAGAAAATCCCAAACAGCCGCTGCAACTCTTCGATGCCGGCGAGGGATGCAAGCTGTCGGATTTCGTCCACTTCTTCCGAAGATAAATCGATCATCTCCTCCGGCTCCGGGGTTGACTTGACCATCACGAAGTGACGGAGATATTCCAGCAACTCCCCCGTAAACTGACGGTAGTCCATCCCACGATCGGCCAACTCTTTGACCCGTCGCAGAGCTTCGGCCGTTTGGCGGCCCAGAATCGCCTTGACCATGGACACAAGCAACTCTCGACCCGCCGCACCGAGAATCACCTGAAGATCTTGATCGCTCACCTCTTGGCCGCCGTAAGCCACGCCCTGGTCCAAAAAGCTCAGCGCATCGCGCAAGCTGCCGTCCGCGGCCTTCGCGATCATTCCCAGTCCCGGCCTCGCAATGCGGATGCCCTCTTCCCGGATGATGCGTTCCAGCTGGGTGACGATTTCCTGGCGCGTGATGCGCTTAAAATGAAAATGCTGACAGCGGGAGAGGATCGTAGAGGGAATTTTGTGATCTTCGGTCGTGGCGAAGATGAAGACGACGTGTGACGGCGGCTCTTCCAGGGTTTTCAATAAAGCGTTGAAGGCCTCCTTCGTCAGCATGTGGACTTCGTCTATAATATAAATCCGGTATTTCCCGGCCATGGGGGCGTATTTGACGACCTCCCGCAACTCGCGCACCTCGTCAATCCCGCGATTGGATGCCCCGTCGATCTCGATGACGTCCGCAGACTGGCCGGCAGTGATGGCCCGGCAGGAAGGACAGACCTGGCAAGGAGCAACCGGCGGTCCTTTGACCGCGATCTCGCAGTTTATGGACTTGGCCAGGATCCGGGCCATGGTGGTTTTACCCACCCCGCGCATCCCGGAAAACATATAAGCATGCGCGATCCGACCCTGTCGAATCGCGTTGATCAGGGTTCGGGCGACATGGGTCTGTCCCACGACCTCTTCAAAGGTCTGTGGTCGCCATTTTCGGGCCGAGACTTGGTATTCCATACGTGACAACCGCTTTCGAGCCAAACTTTAAAGGCCAGGCGACCTGCGGCACCCAGAAGTATTTGCTTACCGTTGCTTCCTTCCGGACCTGGCGGGGTTTGCAAGCTTCCGTCGCACAGGGCCCGGCCTTTTTAAAACGATTTACGATTTTCTATTTACCATTCACCACGTTTTCCTCTTAACCCCGTAAATCGCAAATGGTCAATGGGAAATACTTTCGCTTTGGGAAAGTATTGGCGGAGAGGGAGGGATTCGAACCCTCGAGGAAGCTTGTGACCCCCTACACGCTTTCCAGGCGTGCCAGTTCAGCCGCTCCTGCACCTCTCCATGTTTTAGAATGTAGTAGGATTTGCCATGGACGATTCCCCACCGGAAACGCAACTTGCAACCATCCTAGATTGAGAGCAAATCCCCTTCCAGAAAATTGTTGGCGGAGAGGGAGGGATTTGAACCCCCGGTGGAGTTTCCCCCACAACTGCTTTCGAGGCAGTCGCCTTCAGCCGGGCTCGGCCACCTCTCCGTAAAAATTGCTCTGCAAATTTTACAGAGCATTCGAACAATGGCGCAACAGAAATTAGAACCGGATAATATTAGTGTGAGAATGCGGTCTATTTCTCTATTGCTCCATTTTCTTCTCTGCGATTTTCAAAAAACTCCTTCAGCACCGACCCGCATTCCCGGCCCATCACCCCGCCCAAAACCTCCATCCGATGATTCAGTCTCGGGTCGCGCACAAGATCAAACACGGAACCGCAGGCGCCGGCCTTGGGATCATCGGCACCAAAGACCAGACGGTCTATACGGGCCAGCACCAGTGCACCGGCGCACATGGCGCAGGGCTCAAGCGTCGCGTACAAAGTCGTCCCCGTCAATCGCCAGCGGCCGAGTTTTCGAGCTGCCTCGCGAACTGCCAAGATCTCGGCGTGGGCTGCTGGATCTTGAAGCCCCTCCCGCAGGTTGTGAGCCCGCGAAATGATTTCTCCATTATATACTACAACCGCACCGATGGGAATTTCGCCATCCTCCACCGCCCGCCGCGCTTCCTCCAAAGCTAAAGCCATAAATTTATCGTCTATAGGGATCATTTCAGAAAATAGATCATTGGAACATTAGACCGCTTTGCTAGCCTTCTTCATTGTTCCAATGTCGAATGCTCCAATGCTCTGAATTTTTGCTTCGCAATAATTCATGCGCCCGGAGGGATTTGAACCCCCGGCCTTCTGATTCGTAGTCAGACGCTCTATCCAGCTGAGCTACGGGCGCAGGTCTTCACAACTGAGTCGTAGGGATGAAGGGCCGTTCGTCCCTACGATGCGGCCACACTGTCGCGCAACGTGATCGAATACCGCTCGTGTTGAAACGGGTGTACCGCCGGAAAGAGCTGGAACAGCCAACCGTTAAAAATCTCTTTGCCGTTGTCCAATATTCTAACGTGAACGGCGGGGTTTTTTAACTCGCTCGAGGCCGTTGTAAACGTCGCCCCATCGATTGTAAGATCCGGCAGGAACTCCTCCGCCTGGACCACCAGGGAAGAGGACGGGATGGCCAATTTTCCTCCCAGCTTAACGACATACTCCTCCGAACGGTTCTCCTTTTTATCCTCCACCATGAGCTTGACGGCCGTCCATTTTCCCTTCAATGACTCCGGAATCACGGCAGGCGCAGCGCCCGAAATGGGCGGAACGTCCGCCGGCATGGTTTGCTGAGGAGGCGCGGAGGGTGAGGCCTGGGGTTGAGGAGGAAGCGTTCCTTTCTTTTGACAACCCGCCATCAGAATTACGGTCATCAACAGTCCAACGACAGACCTCCGAGCTTGTATCATCCGGTCTCCGTTCACCTTCAAAATCATTCGAGCGTATTCTAAGGAAAACACGATCGGATTGCAATTAAAAAAGCTGCTCACTTTAGGGGACCGGCCATCGCCGGCCTTGACGTCGACACCGGAACCTGTTAATATAACATCAACCCCAAGTTCGCTTGGGGATTTTTGTTCCCCTGCATCGTTGACATTCTAATGAACCGAAAGGATTGACGACGACATGACCGTTATTGCACGACGCACCGATCTTCGAAACATCGCAATCATCGCACACGTGGACCATGGAAAGACGACTCTCGTGGACCGAATGCTCCAGCAGGGCGGGGCCTTCCGGGCTCACGAAACGGTGGGCGAGCGGGTCATGGACTCCAACGCCCTGGAGCAGGAGCGCGGGATCACGATCCTGGCGAAGAACACCGCGATCCGCTACAAAGACTTCAAGATCAACATCGTCGACACACCCGGCCACGCCGACTTCTCGGGCGAGGTGGAGCGGATTCTGAACATGGTCGACGGCGTCCTGCTCGTTGTGGACGCGTTCGAGGGCCCCATGCCGCAGACCCGGTTCGTGCTGCGCAAGGCTTTGGAACTCGACCTTCAACCCATCGTTGTGATCAACAAAATCGATCGGGCCGACGCCCGTCCGGTCGAGGTCTTAAATCTCGTCTTTGATCTCTTCATGGAGCTCAACGCCACGGATGAGCAGATGGATTTCCCGGTTGTGTATGCCTCGGCCAAGACCGGCGTGGCGAAACACGCGTTGGAAGACCCCGACACGAACCTCATCCCCCTGTTCGAAACAATCCTGTCCAAGATTCCCTCCCCCCCGGCGGATGAAGCCGCACCGCTCCAACTCCAGATCACGATGCTGGACTACGACAACTACATCGGCCGGATCGCCCTCGGCCGGATCGTCCGGGGAAGAATCCGGCTCAATGAGATCGTGGCGCGGGTTCGTCCGGACGGACATGTCGAAACGGGAAAGATCAGCCGACTGATGGGGTTTGAGGGATTAAAACGGGTCGAGATCCATGAAGCGCGCAGCGGCGACATCGTGGCCGTGGCCGGGCTGGAGGACATTCAGATCGGCGACACGGTGGCGGATATAGAAAAGCCGGAGCCGCTTCCGCCGCTGGCGATCGGCGAGCCGACCATCTCGATGCTCTTCATGGTCAACGCCTCCCCCTTCGTCGGTCGAGAGGGAAAATTCGTCACCTCCCGGAATCTCCGGGAGCGGCTGTTCAATGAACTCCGGTCGAACGTCGCGTTGCGCGTCGAGGAGACCGACAGCACCGACGCCTTCCGGGTCTCCGGCCGCGGCGAACTGCATCTGTCCATCCTGATCGAGAACATGCGTCGCGAGGGCTACGAGTTGGCCGTCTCCAGGCCGGAGGTGATCTTCAAAGAGGTCAACGGCCGGCGTCTGGAGCCGATCGAACAGGTGTACATCGATATCGAGGAATCGTACGTCGGAATTGTAATGGAGCGGCTTGGGCCGCGACGGGCGGAGTTGAAAAACATGGTCAACCACGGCAACGGCTGGGTCCATCTCCTCTTCGAAATTCCGGCCCGCGGGCTGTTCGGCTATCGCGGCGAGTTTTTAACCGACACGAAAGGTACCGGCATCTTAAACCAGATGTTTTTGAACTACCAGCCCCACCGGGGCGAGATCCCTTCGCGGAACCGCGGCGTACTGATCTCGATGGAAGAGGGCGAGGCGGTTCCCTACACGATGCACAATATTCAGGAACGCGGAACGCTTTTCATCAAGCCGGGCGATAAACTGTACGAAGGCATGATCGTGGGCGAGAATTCGCGCGAGGGCGATATCGTGGTGAATCTTTGCAAGAAGAAACACCTGACGAACATCCGCTCCACCAGCGCCGAAGAGGCGGTCACCCTAACGCCGCCCCGTCTCCTGACGCTCGAACAGGCGATCGAGTTCATCGCGGACGATGAACTGGTCGAGGTCACGCCGTCCACCATCCGTCTCCGTAAAAAACTCCTGTCCGAGCACGACCGCAAACGGGCGCGGAACAAAACGGAGTAGAGGCGAACGTCCGTTCGCCCGAAGAAACCGACCGATCAGTCCCGGCCCGACACCGCGATGCGGTTCTTCCCCTGTCGCTTGGCCGTGAAGAGCGCCGCGTCCGCGGAGGTCACCAGCGCGTCCACGGCATGACCGTCCCAGGGAAACGTCGCCAGGCCGGCCGAAAGGGTGATCCGAACGGTTTTGCTTTTAAACGAAAACCGGTGGTCCGCGACGACGGCCCGTAACTGTTCCAGATGAGCAAGGACCTTGTCTGATTCAAGCTCCGAAATGCAGGCGATAAACTCGTCTCCGCCGTAGCGTCCGACGTCGCCGAGTCGACCCAGATGCTGGTGCAAAATCGCCCCGACGCTTTTGATCAGGAAACTGCCCGCCAGATGGCCGTGTCTTTCGTTGACTCCCTTGAGGCCGTCCAGATCCATCATCAGAATGGCGACTCTCGATTGGCTGCGCTGCGCCTGCGCCAGCCGCCGTTCCAGTCGCTCATAAAAAGAATGGAGCGAAAGCAGGCCGGTCAGATCGTCCAGTTGGATTCGCCGTTGAATCTCCTGTTGGTAACGATGATCGGTTTCATCGTGAAAAGTGAATTTGAGCACCGTGTTGCCGATTTGAATCTTGTCCCCGTCCTGCAGAAAGGCTCTTGAAATCCGCTCGCCGTTGATGAACGTCCCGTTGGTGGAATGCAGATCGACGATGATGTAATACACTGCGTCGCCTTCCTCCGCCCTCTGCCGATAGACTTGGGCGTGCCGGCGGGAAACCAAGGAATCCATCAGCGGGATTTGAGCCTCCACGTCCCGTCCGAGGGTCCGCCCCTTCTCGTCGAAGTGAAAAACCTTTCCGAGATCGCTTCCCGCCATGACGATCAGCGCGGGCGTGTCACGGCCGGACCGGACGCGGGGATGTTGAAGACTTTTTTGGTTGACGATCCGAGTTTGATCCTGTCTATCCATAAATTTTCGGCGATCCCGCGGAAAGCCCCCCCTTCATCGTTATCGGCTGTCAGAATAGCCGTTCTCGGGCGGCCCCGTCAAGCCAAAGGAGAACCGGTTCATGAACCGCCCTTCTCGTGCAACAGCAGCAGGTAAAGGTCATTCACATTCGTTCCCGTGGGTCCGGTTCGGATCAAGCCGCCCGCCTTTTTAAAGAAATGATACGAATCGTTCCGAGCCAGAAAGCGATCCGGATCGAGTCCCCGGCGCGCGGCCAGCCGCAGCGTCGTGTCGTCCACCACCGCCCCGGCCGCATCGGTGGGACCGTCCGTTCCATCCGTGCCGAAGGCCGCCAGCGTCGTGGCGTATACTCCCGCAATCTCCTTGACGGCCGCCAGCGCCATCTCCTGGCATCGGCCGCCCTTCCCGCGACCCGTCACGGTCACCGTCAACTCTCCGCCCGCGAGCAGACAGGCCGGGCGGGTCACCGGCATTCCGGTTTCGCTCACTTGGCGCGCGAGCGCTCCAAACAGTTTGGCGGCTTCACGGGCTTCCCCTTGCAGCTGGGTTGTCAAGACGGCCACATTCATCCCCAACGCGCGGGCCTGCGCTGAAGCCGCCCCAACCGCCGTACGATTATCCCCGATCACAACGTTTCTGACCCTTTGAAATAGCGGATCACCGGGCTTCGGTGTTTCCGGGCGCGAACCCCGGCGACCGGCCTCAAGATATCGTTTGACCGCGCGCGGCGCGCCCGGCCATAGACGGTATTTCCTTAAGACCGTGATCGCGTCGTCGAATCGAGTGGAGTCCGGCGCCGTCGGTCCGGAACCGATCGCCTCCAGCGGGCTCCCGATCACATCCGATAAAATGAGCGACACCACGCGCGCCGGACGGCACCGCGCGGCCAGTTGTCCCCCTTTGAGTCGTGAAAGATGTTTCCGGACGGTGTTTAATTCCTCAATCGTCGCCCCGGCGCGCAGCAGTTCATCGGTAATCCTGCGTTTGTCCTGAAGCGTTACGCCCTCGACCGGAAACGGCAGCAGGGCCGAGGCGCCCCCGGAAAGAAGGAACAGCACCAGATCGTCCGGGTCCAGACCGGTCACAAGATCAACCATCCGTGCGGCCGCGGCGCGGCCGGCACGGTCGGGGATCGGATGACCGGCCCCGCAAATTCGAACCCGTTTCAGTGTTTTGAATCGCCGGCCCTTCGTAACCACAAAACCGCATGTAATCCGCGAACCGATAACCGACTCGACGGCCGCGGCCATAGCTGGGGCGGCTTTTCCGGCCCCGATCACGATCAATCGGCGGATCCGGTCGACCGCATAAACAAATTCTTCGGGCCGGTTATCTCTCTGATCGGTTACAACGAGGCGGGACCGCTCAAGCCTCAGCGAACGGTCAACCGCCGCGGCTGGATCGGCGGCGCGGAGTGCGGCTTGAAGAAGGAGCCGGACATCGCCCTGCATCAGTGGGGGACGCGTTCCCAATCGGAAAGGAATTTCTTCAAACCCACGTCGGTCAGCGGATGTTTGACCAATTGCTGGATCACGGAAAAGGGCATCGTGGCCACATGGGCGCCGGCCAACGCGGCCTCGACCACGTGTATCGGATGGCGGATGCTCGCGGCCAGGATCTCGGTCTTGTAACCGTAATTGTCATAAATCGTCTTGATCTGCCGGATGATCTCCATTCCGGATTGGCTGACGTCGTCAAGCCTTCCGATGAACGGACTCATGAAGGTCGCACCGGCCTTGGCCGTCAGCAGCGCCTGCGAGGGTGAAAAAACCAGGGTCATGTTGACGCGGATGCCTTCGCCCGTCAACCGCTTGCAGGCCTTGAGTCCCTCCAGGATCGTCGGAAGCTTGACCACGATATTTTTGTGGATCTTGGCCAGCTCGCGCCCTTCCTTGAGCATTCCGTCCATATCGACGCTGACCACCTCGGCGCTGATCGGCCCGTTGACGATCCGGCAGATCTCTTCCAAAATCGCGCGGAAGGGACGGCCCTCCTTGGACACCAGCGACGGATTCGTCGTCACACCGTCCAGGACTCCCATGTCGGCGGCTTCCTGAATCTCCTTGACGTTGGCGGTATCCAGAAAAAATTTCATGTCACCCTCCTTTTTGCAAAAAAACATCCATGCATTCCTGACTGCAGAAATAGTGCGTTTGCCCGCTCACGTTCTTTTCAAGGGCCCGGCTCTTCGGAACGTACGTGTCGCAGACCGGATCCTTCACCATTTCTCCCCCCGATGCTTCCTTCCGTTTTCGGCGCCGGACCGACAAATAGGAGACGCCGATCAATAGTTTCGCCACCACGTAGAGCCCGAACAAGAGAATCAGAATGACCAGAGGCCGCACGGCGCACCCTACGACTTCTTGATCTCATCCATCTGCTTTCGGACCTCAGCGGCCTTCGGATAATTCGGATGGGTCTTCAACAACGTTTCCCAGGCATTGATCGCGCCGGGCTTGTCCTGTTTATCCTTCCAAAGAATCAGGCCGACGTTATAGAGCGCCGCCTCATGATCGGGAACTTGTGAGAGCACGGACTTCAGTTCACGCAAGGCCGAGTCCACATCCTTGACATTGTAATAGCTCGTGGCCAGGTCCGTCCGAACCCCTGCATTCGTCGGGTCGATGTCCAGATACCGCTTATAATAGTCCTTGGCCTGATCAAACCGATTGATATCGTAATTGGCGTTGCCCAGGAAGAGAAGCGCCTCTTTGTCCTTGGGATTTTTTTCCAGACGCCGTTTGTACTCCATCACCACCGACATGAAATGCGCCCCTTGCTCCATCAACGGGTCGCGTCTCGATGGAGAGGGCGTCCCCGCCGCTTGTGTCGGTAGAGAAGAGACTCGTTGTTGAGACGGCGCCGCGGAGAGCGGTACGACGGCGGGGTCGGTTGAAGAAAATTTCGAACCGCACCCCGCCAGTCCGCCGATCACCACCGGCAGGACCAGCACGCCCAAAAATGTTTGAAGACGACCCACGATTTACTCCGTTTTAGATCACGGCCATCTTATCCGATGCCCCCGGCACTGTCAAGCCGGATGGGCCCAGACATTGACAGAGACGGTTCGCCCCTGTAGGCTAGGCCGACGATGACCCGCCGTTCCGGAATGATCCTGATGCTTCTGGCCGCAACCTGCATCGGCGTCCAGGCCTACTTCGTCAAGCGCGCTTCCGAATATACCGGCGCGGCCGAGATCGCCTTTTTGCGGTTTCTGACCAGTTATCTGATCATTCAAACCGCGACCACGGCCGGCTGGATCGAGATCCGTCTGGTCAATCGGCGCCTGGTTCTGGCCCGCGGTATCTTGGGCGGCATCGGCAACCTCCTCTATTTCTACGCCATCGCCGCAACGCGCTTAAGCAACGCCATGGTTCTGCTCTACTCCTATCCCATCTTCGCCAGTCTCTATGCCCAATGGTTGCAGGGGGGCGCTCCGGCGCTTCGGATCGTGATCCCCCTGTTCGCCTCATTCGCCGGAGTCTATCTGATCGTGGACCCGTCGTTCCATCGCTTGGTCTGGGGCGATCTGCTGGGCCTCGCATCCGGAATGACGGTCGGCGGCGCGATTGTCTCGCTGAAAGAGTCGCGGAAGACCGACTCGGCCTGGACGATCTTTCACTACTTCAACATCGCCGGGATGGTCCTGAGTCTTCCGCTCGTGATCGGCCACTGGACCCTTCCCCCGGCCGAAAGCTTGGGACCGCTCGCCGGCGTCGTCGTCTTCTCGATTCTGGGACAAATCGGGATGACGGAGGCTTTCCGGTACACCACCACGGCCGAAGGAAGCGTCCTTTCGATGTTCGGCGCGGTCGTGGGCAGCGTCTTGGGGATCTGGCTCCTTTCCGAGCCGGCCCGGCCCGGCTTTCTGATTGGCGCGCTGCTCGTGGTCTTTAGCGGAATCTATCTGACCCTTCGGGGTTCGGACGAATCGTAGAAGCCCGGCACGCCGACCTCTTACGAATCGTTGGCGTTCAACCGCTGAAGCACCGCCTCGGCCCGTTTGCGCGTCATGCCCGAAACGGTCAGGAGATCTTCAACGGACGCCCGCCGAATGGCATCCAGGCTGCCGAATTTTTTGAGCAGGGCCTTCTTTCGGGCCTCGCCGATTCCTTCCACCTCATCCAACACCGATAGGATTAGTTCCCGTCCGCGGAGTTTTCGGTGGTAGGTGATCGCGAAACGGTGCGCCTCGTCGCGGATGCGCTGGAGGAGATGCGTCGCGGGCGAGGCCGGCTCCAGAACGATCGGTTCGGAAGCTTCCGGGAGATAAACCCGTTCAAACTTGTCTCCCTTTTCCTTGGCCAGCCCGATCACATCCCGGTCGGTGATTCCGACGATCCGCATCGCCTCCAAGGCCGCCGAGAGCTGGCCCTTGCCTCCGTCGATCACCATGAGATCCGGCAACGGCTCTTCCCGCGTCAGCGCCCAGGAATACCAACGGATCAGGACTTCCTTCATCATCCCGAAATCGTTCGCGCCCTGGATCGTCCGGATTTTGAATTTTCGGTAGGCCGACTTCTTGGGCCGGTTATCCTCCCAGACCACGCGCGATCCGACCGCCTGATCGCCCATGATGTTGGAGATATCGAAGGCCTCAATCCTCCGGGGAAGCCGTTGGAGCCCCAAGATCCGCTGGAGCTCCTGGGACGCCGCCGCGCCGGCCCGACGGACCCGAAAATGGTCTTCGAGCGAGACGCGGGCGTTTTCCTGTGCCAGCGCGACCAACTGCCCCGCCTTTCCCCGTTGCGGCACGGTCAAATGGACCGTCGCCCCGCGTTTGTCCGACAACCATCGTTCCAGCAAGCCGGCCCCGGCCGGGGAGACCGCCGAAACGACGACCGGCGGAACCAACCCTTCCTTATCGTAAAACTGCTGGATAAACGCGCTGTAGAGGTCTTCTTCCGACGCATCGCTCACGCCGCTCATGAAGAAATCTTTCCGCCCGACCATCATTCCACCGCGGATGAACAGCACTTGAAAATCAAGCGCGTCTCCGCCGCGGGCCGTGGCGATGACGTCCAGATCGGCGAAATCGGTCGTTGTGATCCGTTGCCGTTCCAGCGTCCGTTCGATGTGGGCCACCTGATCGCGTAACCGGGCCGCCTCCTCAAAATTCAGGCGGGCCGCCTCGACCTCCATCCGACCCCTCAACATCTTCAGCAGTTCGTTATCTTTTCCTTCCAGAAACAGCCTGACCTGTCCCATCATCTCCCGGTAGTCCTCGCGGCTCTGATGACCGGTGCAGGGAGCGAGGCAACGCTTGATCTCAAACTCGATGCAGGCCCGTTCGGCCGTGCCGTCGATCACAATGTTGCAATTGGGAAGCGGGAAGAGCCTTCGGAGAAGCCGCAGCGTGTCGCGAAGCGCATGCGTCGGAACGTAGGGCCCGTAATAGAGCGCTCCGTCCGGTTTGACCCGACGGACGATTTCAAGCCTCGGGTAATCGTCCTGAAGCGGCAGTCGCAGATAGGGGTAGTTCTTGTCGTCCCGAAGAACGACGTTGTATCGCGGACGATGCTTCTTGATCAGGTTATTCTCAAGAATGAGCGCCTCGAGTTCGGAGGCCGTGACTAGGCATTCCAGGTCCCGAACCTGGGAAACCAGGTGCTGAATGCGGGGCGAGAGCTGGGCGCCCTCTTGAAAATAGGATCGGACGCGGTCCGAAAGCGCCTTCGCCTTTCCGATATAGAGAATCGCCCCCCCGCGGCCTTTCATCAGATAAACGCCGGGCTGAGACGGCAGATGGTCCAGTTTTTGTTGCAGATCCATAAATCAAATTATAGTCCTCCGCCGCGCCTCAAATCAATTCCGTCGACCCCCTTGCCAGAACCCAGCGCATCTGTTATAGAATAGATGCCCAGCGAGCAAGGCGAGCGAGAGGGGGAGGCTCCATCCGGCTAGGCCGGTGGAGGGGGCGACGCGAGCCCCTACAATAGAAGCCACGGAGAGTTGTATGATTAAAAAACTGCTGCACACCCGGATGCGGGTCAACAACATGGAGGAGACCCTCCATTTTTATCGGGACATTCTGAAACTCGAGGTGGTGGAACGACACCTGTCCCCGCGAGGGTCCGAGCTGGCGTTTCTTAAATCGCCGAATAGCGACGAGCTGATCGAGATCTGCTCGTTTCCGGCCAGCGGGAAGGTCCAAGTACAGGAGGATCTCATCCACTTGGCCTTTGAGGTGGACGATCTCGATCAGACCATCGCTTATCTCAAAGACAAAGGAATCCCGATTACGGACGGTCCGACCGTCACCTCATCCGGAAGCCGCTTCTGTTTTATTGACGCCCCGGACCGATACGAGATCGAATTGATCGAGAAAATCAAAAAGAAAAATAAGCCGGTGCGGATCGGGGCGCCTTAACAAGGTCGGATTGATTTTATTGATGGACTCCAGTATGATGGTTGACCTCTTAGGGTAAACCGGCGCTCTGTCCTGCTCTCCCTATTTGACGCCCCGGGGAAATTTTAGATCACAGAGGAGTAGACGACGATGTTCTCGGGTTCGATGGTCGCGATTGTCACCCCGTTCAAAAAAGGGAAACTGGATGAGAAGGCCCTGGCCGATCTTATCGAGGTCCAGATCGCCGGGGGCACATCCGGAATCGTGCCGTGCGGTACAACGGGGGAATCGGCGACGATCAGTCATGAAGAACACAATCGCATTATCGAGCTGACGGTAAAGATCGTCCACGGACGTGTCCCGGTTATCGCCGGAACCGGCTCGAACAGCACCGAAGAGGCCATCGCACTGACGCGCCACGCCAAGAAAGTCGGCGCGGACGCGGCCCTGTTGATCTGTCCCTATTACAACAAACCGCCCCAGGAAGGTCTCTACCGACATTTCAAGACCGTGGCCAAGGCGGTGAACCTGCCGTTGATGCCGTACAATATTCCGGGACGGACGGGTGTCAACATGCTTCCGGACACCGTGGCCCGGCTGGTGGACCCGAAAACCGGCGAGAGGAACATCGTCGCGATCAAAGAATCTTCGGGGTCGTTGCAGCAAATTAGCGAGGTGATCCGGCTGTGCGGCGATCGACTGGCCGTTCTTTCCGGGGACGACGCCCTGACGCTGCCCATCATGGCTCTCGGCGGACGCGGCGTGATCTCGGTCGCGGCCAACCTTATTCCCAGAGACTGCGCCGAAATGGCCAAGGCGGCTCTCAAGGGCGATTGGGACAAGGCGCGACGGCTGCATTTCGGAATGGCTTCCTTAGTCGAGGCCATGTTCATCGAGACGAACCCGATCCCGGTCAAGACGGCCCTTGGGTGGATGGGTCGATGTTCGGACGAGGTCCGTCTTCCGCTTTGCCCTATGTCCGAGGCCAATCAGGCCGTGCTGAAGAAGACGATGAAAGATTACGGACTGACCCGTTAGAGCGACGAACCCGAAAGACCAGAAACCATGATTAAAGCCATTGTAGTGGGCGCCTCCGGCAAAATGGGCCGCAGGATTATCAGCCTAATGCAGGACAAGGCCACCGGTCTGATGTTGTCCGCAGCCGTCGAAAAGAAGGAACTTCCTGCGGTCGGCCGCGACGCGGGCGATGTAGCAGGCTGCGGGTTCCTGGGAATTCCCATCGTGCCTGCGATCGGCCAGGCCCTGCCGAAGGGCGATGTCGTCATTGATTTTACCGAACCGTCCGGCACCCTCGGAATCCTGCCGGAAGTAGCCGAAGCCAAGAAGCCGATCGTGATCGGCACAACCGGTTTTTCAAAAAACGAGACCGATCGGATCCGCAACTTTGCACAGCAGATCCCCTGCGTCCTGTCGCCGAACATGAGCGTGGGCGTTAATTTGGTCTTCAAGATCCTGGCCGACACGGCCCGCGTGACCGGCGACGATTACGACGTCGAGATCGTCGAGGTGCATCATCGTTTCAAAAAGGACGCCCCCAGCGGCACGGCCCTAAAAATGGCCCAGGTCGTCGCCCGGGCGTTGAACCGGGATCTGGACGAGGTGGGTGTTTTTGCAAGAAAAGGGGTGATCGGGGAACGGAAGAAAAAAGAGATCGGCATCCAGTCGTTGCGCGCCGGCGATGTAGTGGGAGAGCACACCGTGATCTTCGCCGGCCCGGGCGAACGGATCGAGATCATCCATCGCGCTCACAACCGCGATAATTTCGCGCGCGGCGCCCTTCTGGCCGCCCGGTGGATTGCCGGCCAAGCGCCGGGTTTATACGACATGCAAGATGTTTTGGGACTCAAATAATTCGTGAAATTCGTCCGCTTCCGACAGGATAACCGGATCGCGTACGGCCTCGTCGAGGGTGAAAACATCCGAACGATCGACGGAGATCCCTTTTCGGGGCACACGCCGACCGACGAGGTCGTTTCGCTGGGATCGGTCCGTCTTCTCGCCCCCTGCGAGCCTTCCAAGATCGTGGCGGTCGGCGTCAACTATCTGGACCACGCCGCCGAGTTCAAAAAAGAGCTTCCCAAAGAACCGTTGCTGTTTTTAAAACCGTCGACGTCCGTTCGAGACCCGCAGGAACCGATTCTTCTACCCTCGAGATCGCGCCGCGTGGATTATGAAGCCGAACTGGCCGTGGTGATCCGTAAACGCGCCGCCCACATCGCTCCGGAAGAAGCTCCGGAATTCATTTTGGGCTACACCTGCATCAACGATGTGACGGCCCGGGATCTTCAAAAAGAAGACGGTCAATGGACCCGCGCAAAAGGATTTGACACCTTCGCGCCCCTCGGACCCTGGATCGTGACCGATATCAGCCCGGACAACCTGAAAATCGAAAGCTATCTCAACGGCGAGCGACGCCAATCGGCCAGCACGGCCCAGCTCATTTTCAAGGTGCCGGCCCTCGTGAGTTTCATCTCGGAGGTGATGACCCTGCTGCCCGGCGACGTCATCGCCACGGGCACGCCGGCCGGCGTCGGTCCCATGAGATCCGGCGATACGATCGAGGTCGTCATCGACGGTATCGGCCGGCTCATAAACCCGGTTCAATAACGATCGGAAAGGAGCGTTTCTTCCTCTATGCCGAAACCCAAGCTTGCGGATCGAATCAAAAACCTCCCGCCCTATCTCTTTGCGGCGGTCGATCAACTCAAACAGAGGGCGCTGGCCAAGGGAGTGGACCTGATCAACCTCGGAATCGGCGACCCGGACCTCCCCACCCCGGCGACGATCATTCGGCGACTTCAACGGGCCGCCGAGGATCCCAAGAACCACCAGTATCCGTCTTACGAGGGTTTGCTGACCTTTCGCCAGGCGGCCGCCGACTGGTATATGAGGCGGTTCGGCGTCCGACTCGATCCGAAAACCGAAGTCCTCACCCTGATCGGATCGAAGGAGGGCATCGGCCATGTTCCGTTGGCTTTCATCAATCCCGGGGACGTGGCCCTCATCCCCGATCCCGGCTACCCGGTCTACCACGCCGGGACCCTCTTCGCCGGAGGGCAATCGCACTTCATGCCGCTCAAAAAAGGAAATCATTTCCTGCCGGAATTCGAGCGCATTCCCAAAGCGGTCCTGAAAAAGGCGCGGCTGCTGTTCATCAATTATCCGAACAATCCGACTTCGGCGACGGCCGGGAAGGAATTTTTCAAAGAAGCGATCCGGTTTGCCCGTCGGCACAAGCTGATCGTCTGCCACGACAACGCGTATTCCGAGGTTTACTTCGACGGCGAGCGGCCGATGAGTTTCCTGGAGCTGGAGGGGGCCAAGGAAGTGGGAATCGAGTTTCATTCCTTATCGAAAACCTTCAATATGACCGGATGGCGGATCGGCTTCGCGGTAGGGAATCCCCAAATCCTGGCCGCGCTGGGCCGGGTCAAGAGCAACCTCGACTCCGGAGTCTTCCAGGCCGTCCAGGAGGCCGGGATCGAGGCCCTGAACCTGAGGGAGTCGGCCACGGAGGAAATCCGGAAGATCTATCAGGAACGACGGGACACGCTGGTCTCGGGCCTGTTGGGCCTCGGCCTGTCGGTCGATCCGCCCAAGGCCACGTTTTACGTCTGGGTCGGCGTTCCGAAGGGCTTCACCGCGATGAAATTCACGATGCACCTTCTGGACCGGGCCGGAATCGTCACCACCCCCGGATCGGGTTTCGGTAAATCCGGCCAGGGATATATACGGATGGCGTTGACCGTTCCCAACGAACGACTCATGGAAGCGGTCGGCCGCATGGAGCGGTTGTTGTCATGACGGAACCCGTGATCGCCTATATCGGCATCGGCTCCAACATGGGCGACCGTCAAGCCTACTGTCAAGAGGCGGTCCGTCTCATTTCCCGTTTTCCTAAAACCTCGCTCACCGCGGTTTCATCCTTGTATGAGACCGCTCCACTGGAGCGGACAAACCAGGACTGGTTCATTAATTGCGTCATGGCCATCCGAACGACCCTCTCTCCGCGAGACCTGCTTCAGGCCTGCCAGGAGGTGGAGCAGTTCCTCGGCCGAAAGCGGACCGTTCGCTTCGGACCGCGGACCATCGATCTGGACATTCTTTTTTACGGCAACAGGACCTTTCAGGAATCCGGTCTGACGATCCCGCACCCCCGAGCGCATCAACGGCGCTTCGTCTTGGTGCCGCTGGCCGAGATCGCGCCGGAGCTGGAGCATCCGTCTCTTCATAAGACCGCGGTGGAGCTTCTGCAAGGGATCAAGGACAGTCAAGAGGTCCGCCGATGGGCGCCGTTTTCGCTTGAACAGAAGGCCGGATAACCATGGCCAAGGGTCCCAAATATCTCGTCATCGAAGGACCGATCGGGGTCGGGAAAACCAGTCTGGCCAAACTCCTGGCCCGCGAACTGGGCGGACGGCTCGTCCTGGAGCGCGCGGAAGACAATCCGTTTCTGAATGAATTTTACAAAGACCCCAAGCGCCTCGCGTTCCAGACCCAAATCTTCTTTCTCCTCTCGCGTTACCGCCAACTCCAGGAATTGTCCCAGATGGATCTGTTCGATCGGGCGACGATCACCGATTATTTTTTCCCGAAAGACCGAATCTTCGCCTCGATCAATCTGGAGGCCAGCGAACGGGCCCTCTACGACCAGCTCTATTTTCTTCTGAATCCTTCGATCCCGACCCCGGACCTGGTTGTCTACCTCCAGGCCGGCCCTGAGGTCTTGATGGACCGCGTCCGTCACCGCGGCCTGGACTATGAAAAACCACTGACCCTCGACTACCTCGAGGCCCTGAACCAGGCCTACAATGAGTTTTTTTTCAACTATACCGACTCCCCGCTTCTCGTCGTCCAGACCTCCGAGATCGATTTTGTGAACCGACGCGCCGATCTCGACGATCTTCTTCACCAGATCAAACAGATGAAAAAAGGCATTCAGTACTACGTGCCGAAAAAGTAAATCCAAACCTCGCACCCGTTCGGACTCATGATGAAGATGGTTAAGAGCATCCGCCAAATGCGGAAGTGGGCCGAAGGACAACGGCGGCGCGGGGCGACGATCGGTTTCGTTCCGACCATGGGGGCGCTGCACGAAGGACATCTGTCCCTGATGCGGACGGCGCGAAAACGCTGCGATGCGGTCGTTGTGAGCATTTTCGTCAACCCCGCCCAGTTCGGGCCGAACGAAGATTACACCCGGTACCCCAGAGACCCCCGAGGGGATTCCGCCCTCTGCCGAAGCGAGAAGGTTGACGTCCTTTTTATGCCGACGGCCGGGGCCATTTATCCCGAAGGCCACAAAACCCAGATCCTCGTGGGACGGATCGGCGAGGTCTTGGAGGGCACCTTCCGACCGGGCCACTTCTCCGGGGTCGCGACGGTGGTCGACAAGCTTTTCCAGATCGTCCATCCGGATGTCGCTTTCTTCGGACAGAAAGACTATCAGCAGACCGTCGTGATCAAACAGATGGCGCGGGATTTGAATCTTCCGGTGAAGATCGTCGTTTGTCCGACCGTGCGCGAGCCGGACGGCCTTGCGATGAGCTCCCGCAACCGATATCTCTCGGCCGTGGAACGCAACGCTTCCCGGGCCCTGTTTAAAGCGTTAAAAAAGGGCAGGGAACGGATTCAGCAGGGCGAGCGCGAAGCGGCCGCGGTCCGGGACGCGATGGTCGCGTCGATCCAAGAACAACCGCTGGCCCGGATCGACTACGCGGCGATTGCGGATCCCGTCACGCTGAGAGAGGTTGCCCGGATTGAAGGACCGGTCGTTTTACTGCTGGCCGTCTGGATCGGCGGGACCCGCCTGATTGATAATCTGCGGGTCAGGTCCTGATCATGGGATAACTCAATCGGCCGAAGCGAAACCGCGTCGCAGCGTGTTTTCGCTCACGACCTTCGGCATCATGAATTGAAGCAGATAATCCGGCCCGCCCGCCTTGGATCCCACCCCCGAAAGGCGATATCCTCCGAACGGTTGACGGCCGACCAGAGCCCCTGTGATTTCCCGATTGATATAGAGATTGCCCGCGGTCATCTCCCGCCCCACGCGCTCGATCGCGGCCGGGCTGCGCGAGTACAGTCCGCCGGTCAGGGCGTAGTCCGTGGCATTGGCGATCCGGATCGCCTCGTCCAGGTTCTTTGCGCGCAGGACGACCACGATCGGTCCGAACAGTTCTTCCTGCGCGATCCGGCATTCCGGCGAAAGATCCGCGATCACGGCGGGTCCGACGTAGAAACCTTCCGGGGGAACGTCCGTGACGTGAAGGATCAGCCGTCCTTCCTTGGCGCCGTCCTCGACCGCCGTTCGAAGCCGCCGTTGCGCCGCGGCCTCGATGACCGGACCCAGTTCGGTGGCCGGATCGTCCGGCGGACCGATGCGGAGTGATTTCAGGGCCCCGGCAAGCCGATGAAGAAATACGTCATAGACCGATTCCAAAACGATCACGCGCGAACAGGCCGAGCATTTCTGGCCTTGATATCCGACCGCGGAATGCACCACCCCCGGTACGGCGAGATCGAGATCGGCCGTTTCGTCGACAATGATCGCGTTCTTTCCTCCCATCTCGGCCACAACCCGTTTCACATGGCGCTGGCCGGAGGACAGCCGGGCCGCCCGCTCGATGATCTCAAGCCCCACCTTTCGGGAACCGGTAAAGGTGATGAAACCGACCGCGGGATGACGAACGAGATGGTCCCCCACGATCTCACCCCGTCCGGGCAGATACGCCAAGAGCCCGTCCGGAAGACCGGCCTCCGAAAACGCCCGGACCAGGTGATATCCCATGACGGGAGACAGCTCCGAGGGCTTGAACAAAACGGCGTTGCCGGCCGCCAGGGCGGCCGAGACCATGCCGGCCGGAATCGCCAGCGGGAAGTTCCAGGGCGCAATGACAACGCCGATCCCGATCGGAACATAGGAGTAGAGATTCCGCTCTCCGGGATAATTCCCGAGCCGTCGTGGAAGCCCCAGACGCTCGATCTCATCGGCATAGTAGCCAAGGAAATCGATCGCCTCGGTCACGTCCCGATCGGCTTCCCGCCACGTCTTGCCGACCTCGAACACCTCCCAGGCCGAAAGCTCCGTCCGGCGGTTCCGCAGACTCTCGGCGGCCCGCCGCAAAACCCCGGCCCGCTCGCCGGCCGGTCGTTGGGCCCATTCCATTGCCGCGGCTTCGGCCGCGGCGACCGCCCGGTCGGCTTCCCTCGTCCCGGCCGATGCGGATCTTCCCACCACTTCGGACGGCCGCGCCGGATTGACCGATGCCATCCAGTCGTCGGTCCGAACCGGTTCGCCGCCGATTAAAAGCGGATAGTCCCGCCCAAGCTGTGTACGCACGGACGCGATCGCCTCGGAGAACGCGGAACGGACCTGGCCGACCCGGAAGTCCAGCGGCGGCTCGTTTTGAAATCCCCCGATCTCCGGCTCACGGACGGGCGCGGCGTCCGGTGCGGCCAGCATGGATGCGTGTGATTTTTCTTCGACGAAATAGCTCCGAAGAAAAGATTCGTTCGCCGTGTTCTCGAGCAGGCGGCGGACCAAATAGGCCATTCCGGTGATCAACTCCCCTACGGGCGTATAGATCCGGACCCGGAAACCCATCCCCGTCAGCGCCTCCTGGAGCGGACCGCCCATCCCGAACAGCATCTGGATCTCGTAGTCCCGATCCGGAATCTCACGGCCGCGGCCCGCCGCGACGACATAAGCGAGGCTCCGGATGTTGTGCGTAGCGAACGCGGCGCGGACGGTGTCGGACGATGAGAGCAATCGGTTCGCGAGACGTTCGTAGTTGGCATCCGTTTCGCCTTTGGCAAGATAGACCGGCGCCGGCCAGCCGTTTTGTCGGTGGACCACCGTCTCATAGTCCCAGTACGCGCCGCGGACGAGGCGGACGGTAACCCCTCGGCGATGCTGCGAAGCCCAAGCCAGGATCCGTTCAAGATCCTCGGCCGAATCACGCAGATAGGCCTGGACCACGATCCCCGCGTCCCGGTATCCCGTAAGCTCCGGACGGTTCATCGCACGCAAGAAAGTCTCCAGGATAAGATTTTTGAAAGCGTAATGTTCCATGTCAAGGTGAATGTGCACACCCAACTCGCGAGCCCGCACCAGCAAGCGAACAAGACGTCCCGTTAGGATTGAAAGGCTCCCTTCCCAGTCCAGGGGGTCCATTTGAGAATAGAGGGATGAAAGCTTGGCGGCGAGGCTGGCACGTGGAATCGGGCCGAAACGGTCAACGGACGCGGCCGGTTCCGAATCGTCGGTCACAAGGCGGGAGAGCCGTTCGATCGCGTTCAAGTAGAGACGAAGATACGTCTCGGACTCTTCCTCACTGACCGCCACCTCCCCCAGCATCGAGACCGACCAGGCGGCACCCGATCGTTCCATCTTTCTCAGTTCAGTACGGGCCGCTTCAAGATCGCGGCCGGCGATAAAAGATCGGGCGATGATCTCGACATTGGAATGGATCGCCGCCGCGGCCAGCGGAACGGTGGGCGAACCCGGAATCAAGGTCTTCATTCCCCAGGAAAGAAGCGGGGGAGTACCGATCTCGGGACGATCGAAATACTCCCGGAAGATGCGGACGACATCCCCGGAGGATTTCAGGTTGGGCAGCACATCGATAAATCGGAAGAAGGCCACTTTGAACGCTTCGTTCTCCATACACCAACGGAGAACCCGGCCCTGCCACCATTCCTTCTCAAAAAGCGTATGACGCCCCCGTTGCATGCGGGTCAGAATTTCCCGCCCGATTCGCTGGGTTTCGCGTTCGATTTCGGATGCGTCCATAGATTCATTATAGCCGATTTGAGACGACTGGCTCTATCGCCTCGCGAGGAGTCGGGAAAAAGGTTCATCCTTTGAAAAACAGGGAAGCGTGCCGCGCAACGCGATCAGGCCGGCTTCGCCTTGGGAAAACCGGGGGGCGGGACATCGCCGACGGGATTCCGGCAGTAGGGACAGATAATCCATTCCGGCTGAAGGGGTTTGCCGCAGGCATGACAGTGATGAGTAACCAGGTGGGCGCAGTACGGGCAAACCTGAAAGTCGATGTGAATGGACTGTCCGCATTTCGTGCAGAAGGTTTGAAGGTCCTCCCGGACCTCAATCACCCGCAGCAGTTCCTCGATCGTCGTGACGCCCTCTTTGACTTTGTTCAGACCGTCCTCGCCCAACGATGTCATCTTCGAAGCCAGGGCCGTGGACCGGATGTCCTGTTCGGCCGCATCGGCCACGACCAGTTCTCGTATCCGCGGGGTCATTTCCAACACCTCATACAGTCCGGTCCGTCCCTGATAACCGATGTAATTGCAGTAGGTGCAACCCTTGCCGTAGTAGAAAGATACGTTCTTCACCGAATCCAGCGGGATCTTCAAGCTCACCAGACTCTCGAGGGGAGGAGAAATAACCGTTTTACACCGGGGGCAGACGCTTCGCACCAAACGCTGCGCGATCACGCCCATCACCAGCGAGCCCACCAGATAGCGCGGAACGCCGAGGTCGATCAATCGCGTAATCGTGGAAGGCGCATCGTTAGTATGAACCGTCGAAAGCACGAGGTGTCCGGTCATCGCCGCCCGGAAGGCGATCTCGGCCGTTTCCAAATCCCGGATCTCGCCGATCAGAATCACATTCGGATCCTGCCGGAGGATCGACCGGAGACAGTGGGCAAAAGTAAGGCCGATGTCCGCGTTGATCTGAACCTGGTTGACGTTCTCCAGATTATACTCGATGGGATCCTCCACGGTCACAATGTTCGTCACTTCATCCCGCATGGCATGGATCATGGAGTACAACGTCGTCGTCTTCCCGCTTCCGGTCGGGCCGGTGACCAGAATGATCCCTTGCTTACGCCGCATCAACGAGCGAACCAGCGACAAATTCTGGGACGATACCCCCAACGTATCCAGCGAAACCACCAGCCGTCCCTGATCCAATACGCGGATGACCATCTTTTCCCCGTACTGGGTCGGGAGGGTGGAAAGCCGGAGGTCGATTTCCCGGTTGTCCGACTTCACGCGCACCGAACCGTCCTGAGGTAACCGCCGCTCGGCGATATCCAGCCGGCCTAAAATTTTCATTCGAGAGATCAGCGCTCCATGGATCCACTTCGGCAACCGAAGGTCTTCCTTGAGCAAACCGTCGATCCGATACCGTACACGGAAGTCGCGCGAGGCGGGTTCGATGTGGATATCGCTGGCCCGCTGACGAATAGCCTTGGTCATAATCAAATTGGCCAGGCGGATCACCGGCGCGAGCCGGCTTCGTTCTTCCAGAGATTGAGCATCCGTCACCGCGTGGCTGATTTCCGGAATGATCTGCAAAACGGATTCATCGTACTGCTGGGCCGTTTCCTGAACGATGCTGGCGACCGAAGTGTTCAAGTTATAATACCGCTCGATCGCCTCCAGGATATCTTTCCGCGTTGCGATGGCCGGCTGGACCCGGAACCCGCTGGCAAAACCGATGTCCCGCAGGCATTCATAGTCAAGGGGATCGACCACCGCCACGGTCAACGTCTTATTTTCTAATGAAACGGGGATGGCGCACTGCTTCTTGGCCAGAGTTTCCGGAATCGCCATGACCACGTCGGGCTCCAGCGCGGTCTCGCTGAGGTTCATGAAGGAATAGCCTAATTGGGTGGAAAGTGTCTGCGCCAGCGCATCCTCCGAAATGATGCGCAGCGTTATGAGCGTCTCCCCCAGTTTCTTCCCCAACCGCTTCTGCTCGGCCAAGGCCCGCTGGAGTTGATCATGGGTGATCAGGCCGGCGTTGAACAGAAAATCACCCAGCCGCTTTTTGTTTTTGTACTCCGCGCCTTGATTCTGGGGTTCGTTCTCGGCCATGGACCGCCTTTATGCAAATACCCAAGATTATTTGACTATAGAAAACGACCCGGTTTTTGTCAAGACGGACCGGACCAGTAAGCATGGAAGATTTTTGCGAAATTTGACGCTTCGGCGGTTGTCATTCCTCGTCCCCACGACACCGGCTGAAGAACGCCGTCCTGAAACGTTATAACTTTTCTACGATTCCCGTCCATCTCAATCATGACCGCTCCGTCACGATCGGTACGATAAACTTTCGTCTTCAGCGCGCGGTAAGCGGACAACGTCTCGACGGAGGGATGTCGATAAGGATTATTTTCACCGACGGAAATCACCGCGATGTCCGGCGTCAGTTCGGCCAAAAAGTCGGGATCGATCGAGGTGCGGCTGCCGTGGTGCGGAACCTTGAGGACCGTGGCTTTCAGGAGCGTTCCCCAACGCAGGAGCTCTCGCTCCGCCGGCCGTTCAATGTCTCCGGTAAACAGGATCGCCTCCCGGCCGTACTCGAGGCGGATGACAAGGGATTGATCGTTCTCGGGCCCGTTTGAATCGGCGATTTTGGGGTGGAGCGGCACGACCCGCACGGGACCCTGAAGCAACGGGGACCCATCGCCCGTAATCCGCCGTTCCGGAATCGCTCTGGCCTGTACAATTTCACGAAAACGGTCATAAAAGACCGCATCTTTTTCCAACCCGTTGGTCCAGAGCTCACCAATTCGAAATTTTCTTGCCATGTAGGCTAACCCGCCCATGTGATCCAGTTGAGGATGGCTTGCGACCAGACGATCGATCCGCCAGTGACCGGTATTCCACAGATAAGGCGCAACGGCCAATCGTCCAAGATCATAATTCCCGTACCGGCCGCCGCCGTCGATCAGCATGGTCTTCCCGTCCGGCATTTCAATCCAGGCCGCATCCCCCTGCCCGACATCGAGAAAGGTCACGCGCAGCCGCCCATCCGAATGAAATTCCAGCAACCTCACGATCCAGACCGTCGTGATCAAAACGCATAAACCGGTCGCGGTCCACCTCCAGGCGCGATTCGCCCGACAGACAAGCACGACGACACCGGCGAGGTAGATCACGACCAGAACCAAGACGGGAGGTGACGGAACATGCACCTCGGACGCCGGGAACCGGGCAAACCATTGGACCATAGAATAAAGTAGGTCCGCCAATGCCTCATTCAACCCGGATAAGGGCAACGTCGTTCGGTCAAAAAGGATCGCCCCAACCGAACAGGCCAAGCCCAGCGGAACGGTCACCATTCCGACAAAGGGGACCACGATCAAATTTGAAAAGAAACCAACCCAGCTGACCTGATTAAAATAGAACGCCGTCAACGGCAATGTGGCCGACTCGGCCACGAGCGTCATCCAAAGATAGACTTGAATCATCTTAAGCCACCGCCCCATCCAGGACGTCTCCCTACCCGGTTCCCGCGCCGCTTCGTCGCCGACTTCACGAAACGGGATTTCGTCCGCGGCGGCCAACACCATTGCCAGAACCGCGATGTAAGAAAGTTGAAAAGAGATCGAGAAGATCGCCTGGGGATCCCACAAAACGCTAAGCAGGGCCGCCACGGCCAATGCGTTCAACGGATCGTCCGCCCGTTGAAACCAAACGGCCGCGAGATAGATGAGGATCATGATGAGGGAACGAACCGTTGCAACCTGGGCGCCGGCGAGCAGCGCATAGAAAACGACCGGGAAAAACGTGATCAGGACGCTGAGACGGGTGACGGTCAAGCGCCGGCTGGACGATAATAGCCACCGGGCGGGCATTCGCGTTAGGATTCGGCCGGACAGACGAAACACAACCATCGCCACCAAGGCCAGATGGGAACCTGAAATCGAGAGGAGATGGGTCGTGCCAGAAATCATGAAGGCCTCGCGGATCTCGGGATTAAGAGATCCGGTTTCACCGATCAGCATCGCCTGTAGAATGGACGACGCGACCGGAGAAAGAGATCCGTCCAAAACGTTCCGGATCCGCTCCCTCCATGCATAGATCCGGCGCAACGGCACAAATCCGCCGCTGGCCAACCGCGTGATCTGCTCGGACCGATGAATCCCGGCCGAAGCCCGGATCCCTTCCCGTTGCAGATAGGCTGAATAGTCAAACGTCCCTGGATTGCGCAGTCCCGAAATCGGACGAAGCCGGAGTTCGGCCGAAACCCGGTCACCGTACTGAAAATCCGGGACAAAATCTCGAACGGTGAGCCGTACTATTCCGCTGGCCGGATATGTGCTGCCTCTTTGGATCACCGAACGGGCCTTGAGAAAAAGAAGGGTGCTCTCCGGCCCATGCTGAAGAGGCTCTTCGATCACGCCGATGAGCGTTACCGGGTCTCGGCCGGCGAATCGGCTCAGATCACGGGCGGGATCGACCCGCTCGGCGATTTGGATTCGAGCCGCCCCCAAAAAAACCATGGCGGCAGCCAGCACAAATGGAATGACCTTCCCGTGCCGGCCATCGAATACATAACCCAATCCCAAGGCAACGGCTGTACAACCGGTCGCGGTCAACGGGTAAAAGGTCAAGGCCTCACCGAGCACAAGGCCGATCAAATAGCAGATGACGATTCCCACCAAGGGTCTTGGCATTGGACCGCTTCCTCTCACGGCAACGGAAGAGCAAGGATTATGCCAATGACTTTACAGCGGGACCGTGCATGGTGTTGCGCACGACACGGTTATCATTAGATGAGGAAGCAATACAGACCGTGGGCCTGTTCACGCGTTCAGGATGAAGACCCCAAACAGACCCGGCGTTCACATTCCGAGGGAGAGGATGCTGGAGTAGGCATGAAAAGAGAAACGGGGGTGGACGAAATCAAAAAAACATGGGATCTTTACACGGTATGCTCTCCGGAGTCTTTCGGTTCCAACTTTTCAAGCCAGGCGTCAAGGTTTTCGCCCCCCCTTTGCTTGAAGACTTCCTCCGCAACGTAAAGCGGCACATGGGTTCGGAGCGCCAGGGCGATGGCATCGCTGGGACGGGCATCGATGCTCAGCAGACGTCCGTGCGACTCGACATAGACCAACGCATAGTACGTATTGTTTTTGATCTCCGTAATGATCACCTTCTGGACCCGAAGACCGAGATGATCCAGAATGTTCTTGAGCAAATCATGCGTCATCGGGCGGGTCGGCAGGACCCCGTCCAAGGCAAACTTGATCGCGCTCCCCTCCACGACCCCGACCCAGATGGGCAAGACCTCCTTATTGTTATCCGCCCGCAGCAGCACAACCTGGGTTTCGGTTTTTGGATCGGTCAGCACGCTCTGAACGTTTAGCTTAATGTCCATCGAAATCCGCCGCCTCTTCGTTAAAATGGAAGTCGCTCAATCAAACCGTCGCTCGCAATCGCCATCGTCTTCTCAAAACTGGAAGGAACCCATGGGAAAATCAATACGACATAACCACGACTTTCACCAACGCCTTCCCAAAGGATCTCACCTTTTTCGGCATCCCAAACGCGGCCGGTCAACTTGACCTCGGTCGCCCCTTCGTCCATTTCGAGTTTTTGCAACTCGGTCAAGAGCAGGAATCGGGTTCCAACCGCCTTCCCGATCCGCTGGAGCGGCTCCTGACGGGGAGGTTGTTCGACGGAATATCCTTTCACCAGATCTTCATACACCGATCCGAGATCGGCCTCTCGAATCCGCTTAAGGCTTTCATGAGGATCAATCCATGGCTGGCCACCGCGACGCCGCTGAAAGCTCTCCAGAAAGATCGCGTCCGCCGTGGAAAGGTAATCGCGGACCGAATGCCGGCCAAAAAGTGGAAGAATCCCCAGGGCTTGTTGTTCAAATAACTTCGATGGAAGACCGACCTTGCGATAGGATTCCTTCGAAAGATCATCGATCGTGGCGCAACCCAGAACCAGCCCACCCATCAAGCAGGCCAAAAGCCCCGACCAGATCCAGATACGATTGAAAGGAATCATCCCGTTTGCTCACGCATCCGAGACCCCGCCCGCCGTACGCTGCGGCTCCTCTCCTGTCTATGCGTCGTATTTTCCAAAGTCCTCCGGACGAAGATTGTCCAACCAGCGATCGATTTCTTCCGTGCTGTGCCTCTGAATGACGGTGTCGGTTGCAAAAATGGGGGCGTCCACCCGGAGGGCCAGAGCGATGGCATCGCTGGGACGGGAATCGATCGTGTATTCAGAATCCCCGTAATAAACATGAATCTTGGCGAAATACGTATTGTCTTTAAGATCCGTTATGACAACGCTGATCACTTTGGCATCGCTGTTTTCCAAAATGTTTTTGATCAGATCATGCGTCATGGGACGGGGGGTAAAAACGCCTTCCAACGCGAAACTGATCGCACCGGCTTCCGGCTTTCCGATCCAGATCGGCAAAACTTCCTTTTCCTGCTCGTCGCGTAGAATAATAATGAACGCGTTATTGAACGGGTCGTACATCAACCCCCTGACTTTCATTTGAAGCACGGCGCGCCTCGTGAATCCGTTTATTCCGTGAAACCCATGCCGAATTGGCTCTCGGCGAAACACCATAGCTTATCGAAAATATAATATATAATAATAGCGGGGTTATTTCAATACGTTTTTTTGCCAGTTTCAGGCCGAACAATTCCCTCTCTTTTTCATGAATTATCCAAGAGTTGTGATTTAACCGCGGGGCGACTTAACGTCCTTGACATAGACTTTTTTAAACAGCTATAATCATTCCCTATGTGAGGTTAATGATGAATGTTCTTTTTTTCCAAATCACGCTGGGCTGCTATTTTTTCGGCACCGTGACTTTTCTCGTTTATTTACTCGCCGGCAAAAAGGAATCGTTTTCCCGGTTTTCACTGGTCTTCACCGGAATTGGTTTCGGATTCCACACCGTTACCCTGTTAAACAGGATGATGGAGGCCGGTTACGTATCGCTGACCCGTCTTTTTGATGCGATGGCCTTTTTCGCCTGGGCGCTGGTCCTCGTTTTTCTACTCGTCGAGGTCCGCTTTCGCATTCACATTCTGGGTTCTTTTGTCCTGCCGTTGGCGCTGATCTCGCTGTTGTCGGGCGCCGTGCTTCCAACAGAATTGCGGCCTCCGGATACCGCGATGCGCACGGCATGGGTCTATACCCACACCGCGCTGTCCCTTTTGGGCGCCGTGGCCTTCGCCATCGCCTTTTTAGTCGGTGTCATGTATCTCATCCAAGAACGATTGCTCAAATCGAAGCAGTTCAACAATCTTTACAACAAACTTCCGTCGCTGGATTTCCTGGATGATTTGAACCACAAAGCCGTCATTTTGGGTTTCGGCCTTCTCACCTTGGGAATCATCATCGGCGCATGGGGGGCGGGCTACGTCTCGAACTGGTACTGGGACCCACGTGAGATTTTCACTTTGGCGATCTGGTTGTTTTACCTGATCGTTCTGCACGGACGAATCACGGTCGGATGGCGGGCTAAGAAAGCCGCCTATCTGGCCATCATCGGTTTCGTCGGAGTGGTCTTCTCGTTTGTGGGTGTTGACCTGGTTTGGAAAGGGCAGCACGCCTTCATCTAATCATGACCTAGATCCTTGGCCAATACCTCTTAGCGTGTCTACGCAGCGATCCATGCGAGCGAGAAGAGGACTCCAAAGGCCAAACCTTTGGAGGGGGCGATGCAGGCCCTCGTTATGGAGTCATCGTTGGACATTATTGTTGTCGGATTAAACCACAAAACCGCACCGATCGAAATCCGCGAAAAGTTCTCGATTTCCGATGCTCAGCTCCGAGAAGCCCTGATCCGGCTTAAATCCTATCATGGAATCGATGAGGGATTGATTCTTTCGACGTGTAACCGGGTGGAGGTCTGCGCGGTGGTCCAGCAGATTCAGACCGGTTTCCAGCGGATCAAAGAGTTCTTTGAAGACTACCATGCCGATCTGTCTCCCGAGCAATGGAACGCCAGCCTCTACCTGTATTCGGCCGACGAAGCCATCCGTCACATCTTTCGCGTCGCCTCCAGCCTGGATTCGATGGTGATCGGAGAACCGCAAATTCTGGGACAGTTGAAAGACGCCTTCGATATTGCCCTGCACCAAAAGGCCACGGGCGTGATCCTTAACAAAGTTTTTCGAAAGGCGATCTCGGTGGCCAAGCGGGTTCGCACTGAAACCAAAATCGCGGAGAACGCGGTCTCGATCAGTTTCGCCGCCGTGGAACTGGCCAAGAAGGTCTTCGGGCGACTGGAAGGAAAGGAAGCTCTGCTCATGGGGGCCGGAGAAATGGCGGAACTGGCCGTGCGCCATCTTGTGGACAACGGCGTTGGGAAGGTCATGATCACCACGCGCAATTTCGACAATGCCATCGAGTTGGCGAAACGGTTCGACGGGATCCCCCTCCGGATCGAAGAGTTCCCCCGGTATTTGGCCGAGGCCGATATCCTGATCTGTTCCACGGGGGCATCGCAATACGTTATTTCCGAAGAACACATCGACAAGGCCATCCAACGTCGCAAAAACCGCCCCATTTTCCTGATCGACATCTCCGTTCCCCGAAACATCGACCCGAACGTGAATCGGATTGACAACGTTTTTCTGTACGACATCGACGACCTCCAGTTGATCGTGGACGCCAACCTGGAAGGCCGGCAAAAAGAGGCCTTGAGGGCGGAAGGAATCGTTTCTGAAGAATTGCAGGCGATCAACAAATGGCTTAAATCGCTGGAGGTGATTCCGACGATCACGGCCCTCCGCGAAAAGGCCGAGGAGATTCGTCGACTGGAAGCGAACAAATTCATCTCAAAGCTGGGCAGCCTTTCTCCCGAACAACGGGAAGCGGTTGATGGTTTGGTCGCCTCCATTATCAACAAACTCCTTCATTCTCCGCTTGTGGCCTTAAAAGACGAAGCCCGTTCAAAAAACGGCGCTCAGTACGTTGAAGCCGTCCGCCGGTTATTCAATCTGGATAAAGATCTTCACCGCCACCCCCAGCCCGCAGCCCCCGATAAAGACGACTCGGGCGAAGACGCATCAACGGAATAATGATGTGACCAGCATCCCGGGCCCGAAACGAAACAGAAAATCGAAGGGCCGCCGGATGAAGAAAAGGGCGTGAAATCAGTCTATGTCGCAGAAACTCATCATCGGCACGCGGGGAAGCACTCTGGCCCTCTGCCAAGCGAGCTTGATCAAAGAAGAGATCGAAGCGGCCTTCCCCGATCTGGACGTGCGACTAAAAAAAATCAAGACGACCGGAGATAAAATTACGGATGTTCCCTTGGCCAGGGTGGGTGGAAAAGGTCTGTTTGTAAAAGAAATCGAGGAAGCCTTGTTCCACGAAGAGATCAGTTTGGCCGTCCACAGCATGAAGGATGTTCCCGCCGTCCTCCCGGAAGGACTCCATCTGGCCGCGATCACCCGTCGTGAAGATCCGCGAGACGTGGTCATCGCTCGAAGCGGGAAACGTCTAATGGATCTGCCGCGCAGGGCTCGAATCGGCACCAGCAGCCTTCGCCGACAATCCCAAATCCGCCATCTCCGTCCGGATTTCGAGATCGTTCCGCTGCGGGGCAATCTTGACACGCGCATTAAAAAGATCGAGAAGGAAGGATTGGACGCGGTCGTTTTAGCAGCGGCCGGGATCCGTCGTATGGGATGGGAAGACCGGATCACGGAATATCTCGACCCCGAACTCTGCGTGCCGGCCATCGGCCAGGGGGCATTGGGGTTGGAATGCCGGGTTTCGGACAAAGACGTAAATCCGATGCTGGTCCGATTCAACCATGCGATCACCAGCCGGTGCGTACGCGCCGAACGGGCTTTCTCAAAACGGCTGGAAGGCGGCTGCCAAGTTCCGATCGCCGCCTATGCCCAGATCCGAGACGAGGAACGTATGGTCCTGGAAGGCCTGGTGGCCAGCGTGGATGGAAATCGGGTGATTCGTGACGGGATCGCCGGCGACCCCGAACAGCCGGAGATGTTGGGCCTCGATCTTGCGGAACGGCTTCTGGCGCAAGGTGCGGATGCCATCTTACGGGAAATTTACCAATGAACCCATGCGGCCCATTAAACAAACGGGAAGAATCTATCTGATCGGTGCCGGACCCGGCGATCCGGGCCTTTTAACGATCAAAGGCAAGGCCTGCATCGAACAGGCGGATGTGATCGTCTACGATTACCTGGCCAACGAGGAATTTCTTCGATACGCCCGACCTCAGGCCGAACGAATTTTCGCGGGCAAAAAAGGCGGAGAGACCCATCTCGGGCAGGGAGACATAAATCGCCTGCTCATCGAAAAAGCGCGGCGAGGGAAGATCGTGGTCAGACTCAAGGGGGGCGACCCCTTTATTTTCGGTCGAGGAGGAGAAGAAGCCGCCGCCGCAGCCGCCGCCGGGATTCCGTTTGAAATTGTTCCCGGCGTAACGGCAGCCGTCGGCGTGCCGGCGTACGCCGGCATTCCTCTGACTCATCGGGATGTCGCCTCCCTCGTCACGTTTGTGACCGGGCATGAAGATCCGGACAAACGGGACGGCTATGTGCCGTGGAACCAACTTCCCGACCGGGGAACACTGGTTTTTTTTATGGGCCTGAGCAACCTGGCCGAGATCGCGCGGCAACTGATTCAACACGGCCGAACGCCCCAGACACCGGTGGCGGTCGTTCGCTGGGGAACGAAGCCGGAACAGCGAACCGTGGTCGGAGTGCTGGAAAATATCGTCGAGAAAGTTCAGACCGAAGCGCTCAGGCCGCCGGGGCTGATTATCGTGGGGGAGGTGGTAAAATTGCGGGAGCAACTCAATTGGTTTGAAGGCCGGCCGTTATTCGGGAAGCGAATATTGGTGACCCGGGCAAGGGATCAAGCGACCGAGTTTACCGATCTCCTCAAACTCTATGGAGCCGATCCCGTCGAATTTCCCACCATCGAGATTGTTCCTCCCGAGTCGTGGGAAGCCTTGGACGGCGCGATCCGCGACATCGAGGGATACCACTGGGTGATCTTCACGAGCGTCAACGGAGTCCTGTACTTTCTGGAACGACTCCGGAACGGCGGCAAGGACGTCCGCGCGTTGAAGGGAATCAAACTCTGCGCCATCGGTCCCCGAACCGCCCAGGAGATCGAGCGCATGGGAATACGCGTGGACTTGATGCCGGACGACTACGTCGCCGAGGCCTTGATCGAGCAGATGGGCCGGAAGGACTTGAGGGACCAACGGATCCTAATTCCGAGAGCCGAAGTGGCCCGCGACGTCCTGCCGGACGCCTTGACCCGGATGGGCGCCCGCGTGGATGTGGTGACGGCCTATCGCACCGTGCGCCCGACCCGCGACCTGGCCTGGGTCAAAAATCTTTTGCAAGGCCGTCAGATTTCTGTTATAACATTTACCAGCTCGTCCACCGTCAGAAATTTTGTCGAGATGTTCGAGCCGGGAGAGGCTCGGCGACTCTTAAACAGCGCGGTGGTGGCCTGCATCGGGCCGATCACAGCTAAAACGGCCGAAGAGCATGGATTGTCCGTGCATATTTTACCCAAAGATTCCACCATTCCCTCTCTGGCGCAGGCAATCGTGGAACATTTTACAGTTCAACCGACCTGATAAGGCCTCAAGAAGCGATGTCGTTCCCCCAATCACGTCCGCGAAGACTCCGACAATCCCCCCTCCTCCGGAAAATGGTCCAGGAAACGGCGCTTTCCGTCGGAAATTTCATCTATCCCTTATTCGTCACCCACGGGAAAGGGGTTCGCAAAGAGATCACCTCGATGCCGAACACGTATCAGCTTTCGATCGATTATCTGGTCAAAGAGGCCCAGGAAGCTCGGCGCCTGGGGATCCCGGCCGTCCTATTATTCGGCATTCCCCGAAAAAAGGATAAAAAAGGGTCGGAGGCTTATGCTCCGACCGGCATCGTCCAGCAGGCCGTGAAAGCCGTCAAAGATCGTGTGCCGGACCTCGTCGTGATCACGGATGTCTGTCTTTGCGAGTATACCAGCCATGGCCATTGCGGCATCGTGAAAGAGGGTCGCGTCCTGAATGATCCGACACTGGAATTGTTGGCCCGCGAAGCCGTTTCCCACGCCGAGGCCGGAGCGGATCTGGTCGCGCCTTCCGACATGATGGACGGTCGGGTCAAGGCGATCCGCACAGCCTTGGACCAAGCAGGCTTTGAGATGACGCCGATCTTGTCGTATGCGGCCAAATACGCCTCGGCCTTCTACGGACCGTTCCGCGAAGCCGCCGAATCGACCCCTCAATTCGGGGACCGCAAATCGTATCAAATGGATCCGCCCAACGTGCGCGAGGCTCTGCGGGAAGTCTCGATGGACATCGAGGAAGGCGCCGACATCGTCATGGTCAAACCGGCGCTCCCTTACCTCGATGTGATCTATCGTGTCCGGAGCGCCTTCAATGTTCCAGTGGCCGCCTACCACGTCAGCGGAGAGTATGCGATGCTCAAAGCGGCCGCTCGATTAAAGTGGCTGGATGAGGATCGGGTTATGCTTGAAACGCTCACCTCGATCCGACGGGCGGGCGCGGACCTGATTCTGACCTACTACGCCAAAGATGCGGCCCGGCTTCTACGGTCCTGAGAGGACGATGCGTATTCGTGGAGATTATTCGGAATCACACCAGTCAAGGTCGGAAGGCGACTTTCGCGGTCGTGGCCATCGGCAATTTCGACGGAGTTCATCGGGGCCACCAGGCCATTCTCAGCCGGACGGTTGATCGGGCCAAGGCCGCCGGAGGAACGGGTATTGTATTGACCTTCGACCCGCATCCCCTGAAGGTGCTGGCCCCCACACTGGATCTGAAGTTTTTAATGACCTTCGGGGAGCGGCTGCATTGGATCGAAATGATTGGAATTCAACAGGTCAGGGTGGTGTCCTTCACACATGCTTTCGCCAACCTGACGCCGGCCCAATTTGCTCAAAACGTTCTCCGGGACGACTTGGGGGCGGAAGAGATATTTGTGGGTTCACGGTTCGCGTTCGGCAAAGACCGGAAGGGAACGGTCAGTGATCTTGCGTCGCTGGGGAATGACTTGGGATTTCAAGTGCACCCCGTGGAGGCGGTGTCTGTCGCAGGGTCTCCGGTCAGTTCGTCCCGCATCCGTCAATGCCTGCTGGACGGCCGGGTCTCCGCTGCACGGGAACTCCTGGGACGTGCTTACTGTCTCGAAGGTCGAATCATCCCCGGCGCCCGACGGGGACGCACCCTGGGATACCCGACCGCGAATTTTCGGCCTCCGGGCGAGTTGGTCATTCCGTGCAACGGGATTTACGCGGTGCAGGCCGAAATCAACGGCCGGATATTCAACGGCGTGACCTATATCGGGACGCAACCCACTCTGGGGTCTAAGGAGCGGATGGTGGAGACCCATCTATTCGAGTCCCAGCCGGATTTATACGATCAGCACCTCCGGGTAAGTTTTGTAGAATGGATTCGACCCGAACAAACATTCCAGGACCAGAGGGCATTGGTCCGTCATATGGAAGAAGATATTCACAAAGCCAAGGCGATCTTGGCGGCCACTCCGGTGTTTTAAAGTCTCTCGCTCGCCGGCGAGCGAGAGGGGAGGCTCCATCCGGCCAGGCCGGTGGAGAGCGAGGATCAGGCTTCGCCTGTCCGGGCTCGGGGTCTGGGGGCATCGGAGGAGCGACAGCACCGCACAGGGCCCCCAGAAAAGATTATTGGCGACGTGAGCCCCTTTTAATAATAGAAAGGACCATGGATGGAGCGAATCTTCGGCCGGCCGATCATTACACAGGATGAAATGCAGAAACGAATCCGGGAACTGGGCAACCAGATCACCCTTGATTATGCCGACAAAAACCTGCTCATGGTGGGCGTACTCAAAGGGGCCTTCGCCTTCTACGCGGATCTCGTCAGGGCCATCCGTCTTCTGCTCCGCGTTGACTTCATCGTAGTGACCACCCGGCCCACCCAAAAGCGGTCGGTCGCGGGTAAAATCAAGATTCTTTCGGATACGGCCGAAGAGGTGACCGGACAGGATGTCCTTCTCGTGGAAGACATCGTCGATTCTGGAATGACGGTGAGTTTCTTGAAGAAGCAGCTGCTGGCCCGGAAACCCAAGTCGCTTAAAGTTTGCACGCTTTTGGATAAACCGGAGCGCCGCAAGGTTCGGGTTTCAATCGACTACGTGGGCTTCACCATTCCGAACAAATATGTCGTTGGATACGGGTTGGATTACCAGAACCGTTATCGTAATCTTCCGTACATTGCGGTCATGGACAAGGTCTCGGAAGCTGAGGAGCTTTTCTATTGGCAAGAATAATAAAGCTGTGTTAAAATGATTTTCATTGTTTCCTCACGTTGCAGCGGAGCAATTGTTCGGAATGCGAACGAGAAGTTAAGGAGGTTTTTGTAGTGAGCTCAAGAATGAAAAATATGGTCTTTTGGCTGCTCGTGGGCCTTTTTATGATCTTGATGTTCCATCTTTTTCAGGCCCCGAGTCAGTCGTTGGAAGAAGAGATTATTTTCAGCGATTTCATGACCCGGTTAGACAAGGGAGAAGTCACCGAAGTTACAATCAAACCCAATCAAATCAACGGCGTTTTAAAAGACGGGAATAAATTCAAGACCTACACGGTGGAATATCCCGACCTCGTGAAGCTTCTGCGGGATAAGAATGTGAAGATCGTGGCCAGACCGCCGGAAGAGAGTCCATGGTATATCACCTTTCTTGTGACTTGGGGGCCTTTCGTCCTGTTCCTGGTGCTCTGGTTTTTCCTGATGAGACAAATGCAGATCGGGGGCAATAAAGCTCTTTCTTTTGGAAAAAGCCGGGCCCGTCTTCTGACCGAAGACCGCAAAAAAGTCACTTTTGCAGACGTCGCCGGAATCGATGAAGCGAAAGAAGAAGTGACGGAGATCATCGAGTTCTTGAAGGATCCGCCCAAATTCCAGAAATTGGGGGGACGAATTCCCAAAGGGGTACTGATCGTGGGTCCGCCGGGGACGGGCAAGACCCTTCTCGCCAAGGCCATCGCCGGTGAGGCGGGAGTACCTTTCTTCTCGATCAGCGGGTCCGATTTTGTCGAGATGTTTGTCGGGGTCGGGGCCTCGCGAGTTCGGGACCTGTTCGAGCAGGGCAAAAAGAACGCCCCGTGCATCATCTTCATTGATGAAATCGACGCGGTCGGACGACTCCGGGGAGCGGGTCTGGGCGGGGGCCATGATGAACGCGAGCAGACCCTGAACCAGTTGCTGGTGGAAATGGACGGGTTTGAAACAAGCGAAGGCGTTATTCTGATCGCGGCGACAAACCGACCGGATGTTTTGGATCCGGCGCTACTCCGCCCCGGCCGGTTCGACCGCCAGGTTGTGGTATCCCGTCCCGATGTCCGAGGCCGTTTGGATGTGCTTCGGGTCCACACGAAACGCTTTCCCCTGGGCAAAGACGTTAACCTCGAAGTAATCGCGCGCGGGACCCCCGGTTTTTCCGGCGCGGACCTGGCCAACCTGGTCAACGAAGCCGCGCTTTTGGCGGCCCGGATGGATAAAAAGGTCGTCGAAATGTCCGATTTCGAGGCGGCCAAGGACAAGGTCCTGATGGGCGTTGAACGAAAAAGCATGGTCCTGAACGAGGAAGAGAAGCGCACGACGGCTTATCACGAAGCCGGACATGCCTTGGTCGCCCGAATGATTCCGGGAACGGACCCGGTTCACAAGGTAACCATCATTCCCCGCGGACGGGCTTTAGGCCTGACGATGCAGTTGCCGACGGACGACCGGTACACATTCCCACGCGAGTTTCTCTACAATAATATCGCCATTCTGATGGGAGGCCGCGCGGCCGAAGAGATCGTTCTCAATCGCATCACGACCGGTGCCGGCAACGATATCGAACGCGCGACGGACCTGGCCCGAAAGATGATCTGCGAATGGGGCATGAGCGATAAGTTGGGCCCCTTGACCTTCGGAAAAAAAGACGAAGAAATCTTCCTCGGTCGCGAGATCGCGACCCGACGCGACTACAGCGAAAATACCGCGATCGAGATCGACAACGAGGTCAAGCGGCTGATCATGGACAATTACGAGCGAGCGAAGAACATTTTACGGGAGAACATCAAGGCGCTGCGGGCCATTGCGGAGGCCCTGCTGGAAAAGGAGGTTTTGGACGCACCCGAGATCGACAAGCTCATCGAAGGGGCTTCCGCATAACCGGTATCGCTCCTGCACCCAAATCTGCCCCGCCTTTTTTTCATCCTCACTTGATCGCTTTCCGCCGGCTTCGGGATGGAGGAGGATGGATTGACGTTACAACCCTTGCAACAATCATCCGGTAAGAATCCGACGTCGCATCTTCAAGGCCCCGGTCTGGATCTATCTCTCGGACCGCGAACCCTTTTGATGGGCATCCTGAACGTCACCCCAGACTCCTTTTCCGATGGCGGCCTCTATCTAAAAACGGATGAAGCCGTCCGGCGGGGAGAAACCCTGGCGGACGAGGGCGCCGATCTGATCGACATCGGCGGGGAATCCTCCCGGCCCGGAGCGGATCCGGCGCCGGTGGAGGAAGAAATCCAGCGCGTGGTGCCGGTGATCGAGCGCCTCGCGAAACGGCTCGCGATCCCGATCTCGATCGACACCCGTAAAACCGAGGTGGCCCGGCGGGCTCTCGCGGCCGGGGCCAGGATCGTCAACGACATCAGCGCGCTGCGCTTCGATCCGGAAATGGCCCCCCTCGTGGCGCAAGAAGGTGTTCCGGTTGTGCTCATGCATATGCAGGGAACGCCGAAAACCATGCAGGCCCGTCCCGTCTATACCGATGTCATCCGTGAGATTCGCGATTTTTTTGAAACCCGGATTCAATGGGCCGAACAGTCCGGAATATCTCGAAACAGCATCGTGTTGGATCCGGGCATCGGTTTCGGGAAAACGGCCGAACACAACCTGGAAATCCTTTCCCGGCTGGGCGAACTCGGGGCGAGCGGCCGACCGCTTCTGATCGGCCCTTCGCGCAAATCATTCATCGGCCGAGTCCTGGGGCTGCCGGTTGAAGAGCGGCTTGAGGGAACGGCGGCGGCCGTGGCCGTCGGGGTCCTGAACGGGGCTTCCATCGTCCGTGTCCACGACGTCAAAGCCATGGGGCGCGTGGTTCGAATGGTCGAGGCCATCGAGCGGGTCCGACATGCGTGAGGTCCTGTTGAACATACGGTGGCAGGATATTCTTGACATCGCCATTGTCGCGACGGTGTTGTATTGGTTGTTTCTGATCCTGAAGGGCACACGCGCCCTGAAGATGCTGGTGGGATTGACGTTGTTGCTGCTGGCCTCCGTCCTATCCAAATCGGCGGACCTCTATACGGTGGATTGGCTTGTGACGAGCTTCTGGGCCCAGGTGGTGCTTGTCATCGTCATACTTTTCCAGCCTGAAATCCGCCGGGCACTCGCCCAAATTGGCCAAACCCCGTTCGGTCGAAACATGAGCACCAGTGAAGAGTCCCGCACGCTGGAAGAAATCATCCGCGCGGTCGTCTCGATGGCCAACAAGCGGATGGGGGCTATCATCGTCCTTGAAAGGGAGATCGAGTTGAAGGATATCGTGGAGGTCGGCGTGGCGGTCGACGCCAAGCTCTCCAAGGAACTGCTTCTGAGCCTCTTCATGCCCTATTCGCCGCTTCACGACGGCGCCGTGATCATCAAGGGCGACCGGCTGATCGCCGCCGGATGCTTCCTGCCGTTGACGCTGAGCTCGGACATCAGTAAGATGCTCGGCACCCGCCATCGGGCCGCGATGGGAATCACGGAAGAGACCGACGCGGTCGTGATCGTCGTATCGGAAGAAAGCGGGTCGATTTCGGTCATCATTGCCGGGAAGTTGACACGCGAACTGGACGCGGCCGCCCTCCGGCGGGTCCTGAACCGGATCTTCCTGCGGGAAAAGCGGGAAGGGCTGGCGATTGTTGAACGGCTGAAGGAGTTTTTTCCGGCCCGATCCAAATGATTCTGAATCAACTGAAGGCCCTGTTGCTGGACAACTATCTGATCAAGATCGCCTCGCTGGCCTTCGCGGTCGTCCTCTGGCTCTACGTGAATGCGAAGGGCGGAGTAGAGATGGAAATGACGGTGCCGTTGGAATTGAAAAACCTCCCTCCCACTTTGGTCGTCGTTGGAGACATGATCGACGATGTCAATGTCCGGATCAAAGGCCGTGAACGGATTCTGCAGAGAATGACTGGGCGCTCCGTCAGCGCCGTTTTGGATTTGACGGGAGCCCGGGAAGGCGATAACGTTTATTTTTTGGATCCCTCGGTCATTGCGGTCCCCTCCAATATTCAGATTACTTGGATTAACCCTCGACGGGTCGTGGTCCGCACGGAAGCCCTGTTAAAAAAGGCGGTCCAGGTCTCCGCCAGGGTTTATGGCGCGCCCGCCGCGGGCTTCCGGATCGGCAGGGTGGATGTAACGCCGGCGTGGGTCACGGTCGAGGGCGCGCGAAGCGTCGTCGATCCGCTCACTCAACTCCTGACGGACCCGATCGATGTCACCGGTATACGGAAAGTCCTCGTCCGCGAGACCAGGTTGAACCTTCTGGGGAAGAACCTCCAGGCGGATGTCAAAGAACCGATTCAAGTGAAGATCCATGTCATCAGACAAAACTAAAATGAAACCCGGTCGGACTAAAAAATTATTCGGCACGGACGGCGTCCGCGGAATCGCCAACCAGGAGCCGATGACCTCCGAGATGGCCATGAAATTGGGTCGGGCGGCCGCCTACCTGTTCAAGAACAAAGCCGGTCGGCACCGTATCGTCATCGGAAAAGACACCCGGCTGTCCGGCTACATGCTTGAAAGCGCATTGACCTCCGGAATCTGTTCGATGGGCGTGGACGTGCTTCTGGTGGGCCCGTTCCCCACCCCCGGCATCGCTTTTCTCACGCGGAGCCTTCGCGCGGACGCCGGCGTTGTGATCTCGGCCTCCCATAATTCGTTCGAGGACAACGGAATCAAGTTCTTCTCCCGGGACGGGTTGAAACTTCCGGACCGGATGGAGCACGAGATGGAAGAGCTCATCTTCTCGGGAAAGATTGACTCCATTCGCCCGACGGCGGATGAGATCGGCAAGGCCTTCCGCGTCGACGACGCGGAGGGGCGATACATCGAGTTCGTTAAAAGTTCCCTCCCGAAGGGGTTGACCCTCCAAGGATTAACGGTGGTGGTCGATTGTGCCAACGGCGCGGCCTACAAAGTCGCTCCGACGATTCTTCGGGAGCTGGACGCCAAGGTGATCGTTCTGGGCGACGAACCGAACGGGATGAACATCAATCAGGGCTGCGGCTCCACGCATCCGGAAGTGATCCAGAAAGCAGTGAGGGAACAGCGCGCGGACGTCGGCGTCGCGCACGACGGCGATGCCGACCGGGCGATCTTCACCTGTGAGAAAGGCCGCTTGGTGAACGGAGATCAAGTGATGGCGGCCCTGGCCGTGTCCCTGAAAAAGATGCGTCGGCTCAGTAAAAACACCCTGGTCACGACCGTGATGAGCAACATGGGCCTGGATCGGGCCATGAAAACGGCCGGTATTCGCATCGTGAAAACCGCGGTCGGAGACCGGTATGTGCTGGAACGGATGCTTCGGGACGGTTACAATTTCGGCGGTGAACAGTCCGGCCATTTGATCTTTTTGGATTACAACACCACCGGCGACGGACTGATCACATCCTTGCAAGTCCTCGCCATGATGAAGACCACCGGGAAGCCTCTCTCGGAGCTGACCAAGGTCATGACGAACTTCCCCCAAGTGCTCGTGAATGTCCGGGTCAAGGAACGGCTTGACCTGTCGTCCCTGCCCAAGGTCAGGCAGCACATGGATAAACTCGAAAAGAAACTGGACGGTTCCGGACGCCTCCTGGTCCGCTATTCCGGGACCGAACCGTTGGTCCGGATCATGATCGAAGGCGAACGCGAACCGGAAATCCGGAAATGGGCCGACGACCTTGCACAAACCATCCGGAATGCCGTCGGCACCGGAGGGTGAGTTCCAAATAGACAAACAAAAGCGGTTTGTGGTATAGCTTTTACGGAGGGAAACCCATGACCTTCGGACAACGGGCGCTGGTCTTCACTACATTGGTTTTCATTACAGCGGCGGGGCTTCTCCCGGAGATCGCCGGCGGGCAAGGATTTGATCAGGTCTTATCCAGCAAGCACAACGTGCTTCCGGCCGGGCCCGCTTCCACGATGGAAACGGTCTGCGGCTCCTGTCATATTAAAGCCAACGCGACTCAGGCCGTCCCGGCGTGGGATAAGGAGAATCCGACCAAGGCCTTCCATACAAGTCACGTTGCGCTTCCGCCGTTGGGAAAGGGAACACCCGACACAAAACCATTCGGACCTTCGTTTGACTGCTTGACGTGCCACGACGGCGTATTGGGAAACAACATCCATCAATTGGGATTTTCCGGCCCGGCGGCGACCTATAATCCCCAGGCCGTGGAGGCTCTGCAGACCGGTCTTCGAACCTCGGACCATCCCGATTCGATCCTGTACCCCCGTCAACCGGACGGAAGCATGATCGCCGATCGGCCGGATCCAAAGCTCAGAAGGTACTGGTCGATTCCCGACCGTGACGACAACGGCGTGGTCTTGCCGACCGGCCCCCGCTCCGCGGCGTTGAATCTGCAAAACATCGACCCAAATGACCCGGCGGCCGCTTCGGCATTGGTTCGGACCTTCCGAGGGGTCATCCATTGCGATTCCTGCCACAACCCTCACAATAACGACACCCGCCCTTTTCTCCGCGCCCCCAACAAGACACTCTGCTTGGTCTGTCACGACCGGTAGTTGAAATTTCTAAGTCATCGCCGATTGCCGCAGCCGCCGCAGAACCGTCTTGGAGGTCATTCCATGGATCTGAACCCACTTTTGTCGGGAGCGAGCGCCCCGGATGATCCGGATCCGACTTTGAGGAATTTGAAAGAGTTCCGCCAGAAAGATCCGGCAGGCCTCGTTCGCGGCTCCTTCAACCGGGGGAGCCATTAAACGTAACCGTAACGCACCGTCATGGATGCCGGACAACTCCTGCCGAGAGGCTTTGGGTTGTACCCAAACCTTGAGAACAACGCCCTCTTTCGATTCACGCAGATCGAGCGGCGGGATATCGGGCATGGTGTATCTTCACCACCTTGACGTTGGGAAACGGTTTTCGCTGTTTCTGCAGCAAGCGCAAGTAGCCTTCAATCACATCCCGGATGTTACCCAACACCTCGTCCTCCGAACGCCCGAGGGCGGAACATCCGGGCAGTGCCGGAACCATGGCCATATAGAGCCGGTCCTTTTGGGTGATGTACACGTCGTAATGCATCTTCACCTCCATGACCAGTCCTTGTTATTGCCTCTATGTCTTCGGTTTTAACAGGCGGATATTGTCGTCCCGTTCCTCTTCCGTTCGGTCTTTCTTCCCGTTTTTGTCCTCTTCACGATCCTCGAGCTCCACCACCCGTTGGAAGATTTTGATCGTGGACCGGATCTTTTCCAAAAACACGAGCCTCTGCTTTTGAAGATCGAGGATGTCCCGTTTGATCGCGATCATTTCTTCACGGGCCAGATGGATCATCCCTTCCGCTTTCAGTTCCGCTTCCTTGACGATCAACTCCGCGTCCTTCTGGGCGGCGTGCTTCATTTCCTCCACCAGGTCCTGGGCCTTCATCAAGGTGTTGTTCAAGGTCGCTTCCTTCTTTCGCAACTCGGCCAATTGATTTTCCGATTCGGCCGTTTTTTCACGAAGGGCGTTGTTTTCCCGGACCAGCGCTTCGTAGTCTTCGGTAATAGCGTCGAGAAAGCCGTCCACTTCCTGCCGGTCGTAGCCCCTCATCCGGACCTTGAACCCGGCCTGCTGAATATCCAAAGGTGTAATCTTCATCCCCGTCCCCTCCCTGCTGATATCCGTTGAACCCCGCGGCGCTTGGTTACTGCAACCTCAGGGCCAATTGATACAAACTTCCCACTAAAAAACTCCTCAAAAAGATAAGAATCAGGATCACGATCAACGGCGAAAGATCAATACCCATATTATACACCGGCAGGAGCCGACGGATGGGATTCAGCACCGGCTCCGTGACTTTGTAGAGGAACTGGACGATCGGGTTATAGGGATCCGGATTGACCCAGGAAATCAGGGCCCGGACAATGACCACCCACATATAAAAATTCAACACAAGGCCGATCACCTCCGCGACGGCCGTAACCAGGTTGGCGGCGATAAACATTTCTATTCCGGTCTCCCTCGGTTCCCCTCCGGATTTCTCCTCGGGCCGAAAATCGCGGTTCCAACACGAATGAGGGTCGCCCCCTCTTCGATGGCCACCTCAAAATCGTCGGACATTCCCATCGACAGTTCGCGAACGGGCCATCCGGCCCTCTTCAACGCCTCCGCTTTTTCACGAAGCCACCGGAAATAGGTCCTGGACCGTTGCGGATCGATGGACGGCGGCGGAATCGTCATCAGACCTTCGAACGCAAGATGCGATAAAGCCGCCGTTTCCTGAGACAAGCGGTCCACCTCTTCCGGCAAAACCCCGTGCTTGCTCGGTTCACGGGATACGTTGACTTGAATCAGCACCCGTTGTCGAAGCCCGAGCCGTTCGGCCCGTCGATCAATCTCTCGGGCCAATTCGGGACTGTCCACCGAATGAATCAGATCAAACACGCCGACAGCCTGCTTGACTTTGTTCCTTTGGAGGTGACCGATCAAATGCCATCGGATCGCGCCATCCATGGCCTTGATCTTCGGCAGGGCTTCCTGGACTCGGTTCTCTCCCAGGGCCGTCGCCCCGGCCGCCACGGCCTCCCGGATTCGGTCGCCGGTCGCCCCCTTGGTCACAACCACCAGACCAATTCGAGCCGGATCGCGCCCCGACCGTTCCGCCGCAGCGACGACCCGCTCCCGAACCCGTCGCAGGTTTGTGGGGATCGATTCATTCATCACACCATCCGGCAAGAACCCGCCAACGGTTTGACCCGGCCTAGACATGCGCGAACGATCGAAAACGATCATGGGCAAATCATAATCCCGCTGATCATTCCGCCGGACGCGTTCCCGTCGCGCCGGTAGGAATAGAAGCGTTCCGGATGACAAACGGTGCAGGCTCCGGCTGCGATAATCCCGCCGGGCGCGACCCCGGAAGCCGTCAGTTGACGGACATTCAAGCCGACCAGGTCCAACATCGCCCTGCCGTTCCCTTTTTCCCGGACCACTTGTTTCCAATACTCGAACCGCTCGCGAAGCGGGTCCAACACCGGCCCGTCCACTTCATAACAACAAGGCCCGATCGCCGGCCCGATTCCGACCCAAAGATCGCCGGGACGGCTCCCGAAGGATGACCCCATGGTCTCAACGGTCTTGGATGCGATCGCCTTAAGCGATCCCCGCCAGCCCGCATGCACGGCCGCGACGACCCTGCGCACCCCGTCCCAAATCAAAATCGGAAGACAGTCGGCCGTCCGAACCGTGATCGCCAACCCGGCCCGGTTCGTGATCATCGCGTCGGCTTCCCGTTCCGGAACCGATGAAACGGCCGATGGGGCCGAATCGATGACCCAGATGGAATCGCCGTGCACCTGACGAACGGATGCGACCCCGTCTTTTTGAAGATTGAACTGCCCTCTCAGAATCTCCAGCGGACGAGGGCCGCGAAGACCAAACAGGGCTCGCCATGGCGGATTCCGGTCCGGCGCGGGCAGTTCGAGGGCACGATGACCCTCTATTTCGAGTACGTGAAATGACACCGCCGTTCCTTGAACCATTCTACTCAATTCAATCCGCCTGTTTTCGCAAAAAGGTCGGCACGTCCCATTCGTCATCGACATTGAGACCGTTCGGCGGATAGCCGCTGTTCGCCACCTTGCGGAGAAATGCGGGCCGATCCAGGCTCTTCGAAGGCACCGGCTTGGACGCCGCCGCTTTGACGGGTTCTTCCCGAATCAAGTCCTTCTCGAAACCGGTCGCGATAACGGTGACGATCACGTCCTCCTTCATCTGTTTGTTGATCACCGAACCGAAGATAATATTGGCCTCGGGATCGGCCGCCTCCTGAATAATCGTGGAGGCCTCGCTGACTTCGTGGAGGGACAACCCTTCGCCTCCGGTAATGTTGAGGAGCACGCCTCTCGCCCCGTGGATCCCGCCTTCTTCAAGCAGGGGACTGGAGATCGCCTTCTGGGCCGCCTCCACCGCGCGATGATCGCCCCGGGCGAACCCCATTCCCATCACGGCCCGCCCCATGTGAGCCATGACGGTCCGGACATCGGCGAAATCCACATTGACCAAACCGGGCGTCGTAACGAGATCCGCAATGCCCTGAACGGCCTGGCGAAGCACATCGTCCACGATTTTGAAGGATTTGGGCACCGACGCGGTTTTGTCCACGATCGAGAGAAGCCTCTGGTTCGGGATCACGATCAGCGAATCCACCACCTTCTTTAATTCGTTGATGCCCTCCTCGGCACGACGCATCCGAAGCGCCCCTTCAAATTGAAAGGGCTTGGTCACGACGGCCACGGTCAAGGCTCCCAGTTCCCGGGCGACGTTCGCGATAATGGGCGCCGCGCCGGTTCCGGTTCCTCCCCCCATCCCGGCCGTCACGAAAACCATGTCGGCTCCTTCCAGCATCTCACGAATGCGTTGGACGTCCTCCAAGGCGGCCTCACGACCCACGCCGGGATCGGCCCCGGCCCCGAGCCCCTTGGTCAATCGAGCGCCGATCGGGAGGGTTGAAGGCGCTTTGGACAGGCTCAAGGCCTGGACGTCGGTATTGGCCGAAATGAAATCGACTCCCGCAAACTTGGAAGCGATCATCGTGTTCACCGCGTTGCATCCGCTGCCCCCGACCCCGATCACCTTAATCTTGGCCGGTTTGATCTCGGCCTCTTCAAAGAGAATCATGCGCTACCTCCTTTTGTTATGTACTAAAATTGTTATGTACTAAAAAAATTCTTGGACCCATTCCCGCATCCGACCGGCGACTTTGTGGAAGAGTCGGCGATCCCTGAACCGCCGTACGTCCCGCTCCCCTTGGGTCTTGAGCGCATAGAGGATCAATCCCACTCCGGTGGCATACATCGGATTGTTGACGATGTCCGCCAATCCGCCGAGGTTGATCGGGGAGCCCAGGCGAACCGGCAGATCCAAGACCCGCTCGGCGACCTCCACCATCCCCCTCAACGTGGAACTCCCCCCCGTGATCACGACTCCCGAGGCCACCCGCTCCTCATAACCCGTCCGTTTGATTTCCCGGCCCACCAGTCCGAAGATCTCTTCGGCCCTCGGCTCGATGATTTCGGACAGGATCTGCCGCGACAGAACCCGGGGCGGACGCCCCCCGACGCTGGGGACCTCGATCGTTTCATCCTCCTTCACCATCGAGGTCATCGCGCAGCCGTATTTGATCTTGATCTTCTCGGCCTCGGCCGCCGGCGTCCGAAGCCCGATCGCCACGTCCCCCGTCAGATGATTTCCGCCGATCCCCAACACCGCCGTATGCCAAATTCCCCCGTCGACAAAGGTCGCGATATCGGTCGTCCCCCCGCCGATGTCCACCATCGTGACGCCCAGGTCCTTCTCTTCCGGAGTTAAAACCGCCTCGCTGGACGCCAAAGGCTGGAGGATGATGTCGACCACTTCCAGCCCGGCCCGGTTCACGCTCTTGATGATGTTCTGCGCCGAAGTCACCGCCCCGGTGATGATATGCACCTCGGCTTCCAAACGGACGCCGGCCATTCCCAGGGGATCTTTGATTCCGTCCTGATCGTCCACGATGAACTCCTGCGGCAGGACATGCAGGACTTCGCGGTCCAGGGGAATCGCCACGGCCCGGGCGGCGTCGATGACGCGTTCCACATCCGCCTGGTTCACCTCCCGCTCTTTCACGGCGATGACGCCGCGGCTGTTGAAGCCCTTGATATGCCCGCCGGCGATCCCGGCATAAACAGACTGGATCTGAACCCCGGCCATGAGTTCGGCCTCCTCCACCGCCTTTTTGATCGACTCCACCGTGCTTTCGATATTCACCACCACGCCCTTTCGGAGTCCGCGGGACGGACTGGTGCCGATGCCGATCACGTCGATGCCGGGAAGACCGTCCGACCGGGACGAGCCTTGGATCTCGCCGACGATCGCGCAGATCTTCGTCGTGCCGATGTCAAGGCCTACGATGATATTTTCTCGTTTCGCCAATTCCGATGACCTCCTTTCCGATGCCGCCCGCGCCGACGCGGGACGGGTCATTGACCGGGAATCCGTCGTTCGCGCTTCATCGGACAATCACCTGATCCGGAAACCGCAAATCGACTTCTCGAACCTCCTCATGCCGCCGCTCGATCTCCCCCGCGACCGACAGGAAACGCCGCCACTTCTCGTCAAAAGAGCCCTCCCCGAACCGAAGCCAGTATCCATGCCGCTGAACCCGAATGTCGTCCCAGCGTCCGATTTCAAGATCCAGCCCTTGATCCGCAGACGAAGGCGCCGCCCGTAAAATTTGAAGGGCCGAGCCGAAGCGTTGGACGGCGTCGGCAGCCCCATCCCGCAGGGAAGCCGCTTCGAGGCCATGGATGACGGGAAGCCGCGACCAGTGGAACGGGATCTCTCCGCCGTTCGGCCATTGTTCCAGGATCGTTCCGGTCTCATCCACGACCGCCCCGGCCTCCCGACCGGCCAAGACAGCCACGGGACGACGTTCCGTCACATGAACGGATAACGTGTCCGGATATTCCTTGCGCAGGTTCACATCCTTTATCCATGGCTCGGCCAACAAAGCCCCCTTCAGGGCAACAAGATCCAGATCAAGCAGACTGGCCCCCGATGAAGAACGGAGGCGTTCGAGGGCTCCGATCTTTTGCGGCCGTTCCCAACCCACGGTGCGGACCTCTTGAAGGGCAAACAGGTTGGAATGCCTCATGCCGTTCGTCACGGCGTTCCACCCCCATACGCCCGCGGCGAGGATACCCGCCGGCGGAAGGACGTACAATAAAAGCTTCGTGACGCGGAAAACCGGCCCGGACCATTGGGATCCGATCCCGCGCCATCCCGACCGTTGTTTTCTCAAAACGCCCGTCTTCTCCCGAGTCCCCGCGGAAGACCGGTTTAATTTTTTTCTGGAAAGATGGTATCGATACATCACTTTCGCACCTTCATATCCCCGAGCCCGTACGGGGCGGTCGCTCCTCCGACGCGACCGGGCCCCGCGGCAGCCCCGGGCAACGCTTGTTGGCTACCTTTCGATGGTCGAGTGCAACGCCGATTGCACGATCTTAGCCACCAATTGATCATAGGCAATCCCGGCCGCCGCAGCCGCCTTGGGAAGGAGGCTTGTTTCGGTCATGCCGGGAACGGTATTGATCTCCAACACAAACGGACGGCCGCTGCGATCGACACGAAAATCGACCCGACTGCATCCTCGGCACCCGATGATTCGGTGCGTCTTCAGCGCCAACGCCTGGACCTCCCGCGTGACCTCCGAGGGAAAACGGCCGGGCACGATATAGTCCGTCATTTCCTTTGTGTACTTGGCCTCGTAGTCGTAAAAGGCCCCCTTGGGAACGATCTCGATCAACGGGAGCGGGGTTTCATCCAAAATCCCGGCCGTCACCTCGTGTCCCTCGATGTATTCTTCCACCAGAATCTCTTCACCGTGCCGAAACGCCTCCCGATAGGCCGACTCGACGGAGCCCCGGTCCCGGACGATCGTAACCCCGATCGTGGATCCTTCCGAGGACGGCTTCACCACCACAGGACAGTCAAGCCCGGCCGGAATTTCCTTAAAATCGTCGGTCGACAGCCGGGTCGATCGAAGGACCGAGTATTTTGGAGTCGGCACCCCGTCGGCTTGCAGAAGCCGCTTCGTCATCCCTTTGTTCATTCCGATGGCGCTGGCCAGCACACCCGAACCCGTATAGGGAATCCCCAGGATTTCGAGCAGCCCCTGAATCGAGCCGTCCTCCCCTCCGCGTCCATGAAGGGCATTCACCGCCAGCTCGATCTTCTCCTGGCGGAGCCGCTCGGCCACCGTTTCATTAAGATCGATCGCCACGACCGTGCAACCCTGCCGACGGAGCGAGGCCTCCATGGCCCGGCCGCTTTTCAATGAGATCTCCCGTTCGGCCGACTTCCCGCCCATGAGGACGGCGATCTTTTTGTTCGTGACCATCGGTCAACGTTCCTGGCCCGCAATCCGGAGCTCCAGTTCCAACGTGATCCCCGTTTGTTCCTCGACCCGTTTTCCAATCGTCCGGATCAATTCCAAGACGTCCTTGGCCGTGGCCCTTCCCAGGTTGACGATAAAATTGGCGTGTCGCTCCGAAACCTGGGCGTCGCCGATGCGGTGGCCTTTCAGTCCGACCTTTTCGACCAACTGGGCCGCGAAACGGCCTTTCGGGTTTTTGAAGACCGAGCCCGCGTTGGGCAGGGTCAGCGGCTGGGTCGCCTTGCGCTGATCGATAAAGACACGCATCCGCCGCTGGATTTCGGGAGAGCTCGACGGCTGGAGCTGAAACACCGCTCCGACGATCACGCCCTTGGGAATTCGAGACGACCGGTAGCCGAATTCCATCTCACTCCGGGTCATCGTCCGGATGGCTCCGTCCGGCTGAACGATTCGGATCGCGGTCAGCCGGTCGGCGATCTCTCCCTCGCGCGTTCCGGCGTTCATGACGACGGCGCCTCCCACCGTTCCCGGAATGCCTTGAGCGAACTCGAGGCCGCTCAAACCCCGCTTCATCGCGTGTCGGGCCAGATTGGACAGAAGGACGCCGCCTTCCGCGTCGATCCGCGTCGCGTCCGGATCGGTGATCTTTTCAAGACGGGAAAGCTTCACGACAATACCCCGGATTCCGCCGTCCCGGACCAGAAGGTTCGAGCCCCCCATGACGAAGACCCGCTCGTTTCTTTCCCTCGCCTGTCGAACCAGCCGCACCAGCGCCTCCAGGTTGCCGGGAATCACGAGAACATCGGCCGGGCCGCCGATCCGGAGCGTGGTGTGCCGGCTCAACGGCTCTTTCCAAAGAATTTCACCCTCGACCCCTTGCACCGCGTCGCGAAGCGCCTGCTGATCCGACGTTTTCATTCCGTTCCGCCTTCCAATCCCTTCAACACGGCCGTCCCGACCTTCCAAATATCGCCGGCTCCGAGCGTGAGAATCATGTCCCCGGGCCGAACGGCGGCAAGAATCTGTTCCACAATCGCCTCGTGCGTCGGAAGAAAGCGCACATCCTTGTACCCGTGCTGTTTCACCTGGTCGTACAAACTCTGGCCGGTGACTCCCTCAATGGGCGGTTCGCCGGCGGCGTAAATCTCGGTGAGGATCAGGCTGTCGGCCTGGTAGAAGGCGGTGCCGAATTCCTTGAGCAAGTCCCGCGTCCGCGTGTAGCGGTGCGGCTGAAAAACAACCAGCAGCCGCCGGTTCCAACCGGTTTTCGCCGCGGACAGCGTCGCCTTGATCTCGGTGGGATGGTGTCCGTAATCGTCGACGATCATGATCCCGCGTTTCTCCCCCACCAGTTGAAACCTCCGCTCCACGCCGGCGAACTCGGAGAGGGCTTTTCGGATCGCAGCGAGACCCACCTCCAGCTCCAGACCGACCGCGATCGCCGCCAGGGCGTTATAAACGTTGTGCAGTCCCGGAAGCGCGAGACGGAAGCGCCCCAGATTCTTTTGACGGAAATGGACCGTGAATTCCGACTCCCACCCTTTGAACTCCACCTTGCTGCCCACGAGATCGGCCTGCGGCGTCATTCCGAAGGTCACATAGCGGACATGCAGTTGCGGGATGATCTCCTGAATCGACTCCTGATCCAGACAGACCACGGCCAATCCATAGAAGGGCACCTTGTTCAAGAAATCCAGGAAAGCGCGCTGGATCCGGTCCAGGTCGTGGTAGTAATCGAGATGCTCCCGATCGATCGTCGTCACAATGGCGAAAATTGGGGAAAGCCGCAGGAACGACCCGTCGCTCTCGTCCGCCTCGGCCACCAGCAAATCGCCCTGGCCTAGTTTGGCGTTACTCCCAAATTGATAGGCCTTGCCGCCAATCACGGCCGTCGGATCCAGCCCGCCTTCCGCGAGGACCGAGGCCACCAGCGACGTCGTGGTCGTTTTGCCGTGCGCGCCGGCGATTGCGATGCCGTATTTAAGCCGCATCAGCTCAACCAACATCGCGGCCCGCGGGATGACGGGGATCAAACGCTCGCGGGCCGCCAGGACTTCCGGGTTCTGAGGAGAGACGGCCGAGGAGACGACCACCACCTGGGCCGGACCGATGTTGGAGGGATGGTGCCCGATGAAGATCTTTCCGCCGATCCCCTCTAGGCGTTTCACCGTCTCGGAATAGGACAGGTCGGATCCCGTCACGCGATATCCCATATTCAGCAGGATTTCGGCGATTCCGCTCATCCCGGCTCCGCCGATGCCCACAAAATGGATCTGCTGAATTTTACCAAACATGTCCGATCAGTCCCAAACAATCGTTCACGATCTTTTCGGCCGCGTCCGGACGTCCCAACCGACGACTCCGCTCGGACATCCGGCCCAGGAGGGTCGGCTGGGCCAGCAGGGTCGTGATCGTCTTGGCCAGCCGTTCTCCCGTCAGATCCCGTTCAAGAATCAGCTCCGCGGCTCCGGCATCGGCCAGCGCCCGGGCGTTTTTTTCCTGATGGCCGTGAGTCGCAAACGGAAACGGGATCAGGATGGACGGACGGCCGCAGGCGGTCAGCTCGGCCACCGTCGTCGCACCGGACCGGCAGACCACCAGATCGGCCGCGCGGTACGCCTCCGAGACCGGCGATAGAAACGGCGTGACAACGGCTTCAAATCCCCCCACGGCGTATTTTTCTTCTAGCCATCCGGCATCCCTTTCCCCGGATTGGTGGACGATCCGGATCGTTGTCTTCACCGCGTCCAGGCCGGCCAAGGCTTCAATCATGGCGCGATTGAGGGCCCGGGACCCCCGACTGCCGCCCATCACCAGCAGCGTCGATTTCGGAGCGTTCTTGGATGGTCCTTGGCCCGCCGAAAGGATGTCCCGGCGAACCGGGTTTCCGAAAACGCGGATCGATCCGGCGGCGCCCCGATCTCTGAACCACCGCCGGGTTTCTTCAAACGACAGATAGATCCGATCCACCCACGACCCCAAGAGCCGGTTGGTCAGGCCCGGCACCGCATTGGGTTCCACCAGAACACGGCGCAACCGCATCACACCGGCCATCGCCACCACCGGTCCGGAAGCATATCCGCCCACGCCGATCACCAGATCGGGACGGACATCCGTCAAAATCCTCCAGGATCGCCAGAGACCGGCCGGCAGTTGCAACACGGTCTTGATTTTGCGAAATCCTCCCTGGCCGACCCAACCCCCGATGGGGATCAGCCGAAGCTCAAAGCCCTCCCGGGGAATGATCCTGGTTTCGAGCCCCCCGGCGGTTCCAACGAACAGGATCCCGGTGCCGGGCCGCTGCCGTTGAAATTCGTTCGCCAGCGCAACCCCCGGGAAGAGATGGCCGCCCGTTCCGCCCCCCGCGATCACGACACGCATCCCTCCGACCTCTTCGCGCGATTCTGGCCTGCCGACCGGATCTCGGATCCGAACCGGCTCTTGCTTCGGTACAGGCTCCACCCTCCAACGGAGGCCGTCCTCGAAATATTCCAGAGAATGCCGACCGCCGCCAAGTTGGCGACGAGCGAGGACCCGCCGTAACTCAGGAAAGGCAGCGTCAGACCCTTGGTCGGGACCAGGCCCGTCACCACGGCCATGTTGACCATCGCCTGGACAACGATCATCATCGTGAGTCCAAACGCCAGATGACGTCCGAATAGATCGGGCGCCCTTAAACTGATCGACAGTCCCCGCCAGGCCAGCATTCCGAACAAGATCAAAACGGTCAAGGTGCCCAGCAATCCCAATTCTTCGCCGATCACCGCAAATATAAAATCGGTGTGCGGATACGGAAGGAAAAACAGTTTTTGCCGTCCCTCACCCAATCCCATCCCGACCGGTCCGCCTCCGCCCATGGCCAGAAAGGATTGGATCACCTGAAAACCGGTGTCGGTCGGATCCCGCCACGGGTCCAGAAACGCCATCAGCCGTTGGCGACGGTATCCGATCTTCATAATCATGGCGTACACCACCGGAGCCGCCAGCAGCCCCATCGCCCATAGATGCCGCCATCTCGCCCCGCCGATAAACAGCAAGAGACCGGCCACCCCGCCCAGCACCAACGCCGTCCCGAGATCGGACTCCCCCATGATCAGGGCCAAAAAAACACCGATCACGATCATCGGCGGCAGAAAATCGCGAAAGAAGTCATCCAGACGGTTCTTCTTTTTCATCAGATACCGGGCCAGGTAGATGACGGAGCACAGGCGCGCCGCTTCCGACGGTTGCAGCGTCAGCCACCCCCACCGCAACCAGCGACGGGACCCATTCAGCTCGAGGCCGACCACCGGGATTAAAACCAACCCCAACAGAATCACCGTCCCCAGAACCAGCGGCAAGGCCATCCGATTCCAGAACTCGTACGGAACACGCGAGGCCGCCGCCAAGACGACCAATCCAAAGGCGGCCCAAAGCATCTGCCGTTTGAAGAAAAAAAGCGAGTCGCCGTATTGCCGGCTGGCCAAAACCGCGCTGGCGCTGTAGATCATCACCACGCCGATCACCAACAGTAAGAGGGTGAGGAGGATCAACGGGCGGTCTCCCCGGACTCGGTCCATGCGTTATAGCCGGTTCACGGCCTCCTTAAAACGGTCTCCCCGGTCCTCAAAATCCCGGAACATATCAAAACTGCTGCAGGCCGGCGACAGAAGCACGACGTCTCCCGGACCCGCGATCTGAGCGGCCCGTTGCACGGCCTCTTCGAGACCGTCGACCTCGACCAAGGGCAGGAGGCCCGCCCACGCCGCCCGGAGGATCGGACGCGACTCGCCGATCAAGAGGGCGGTCTTCACCCGCCGTCTCAGGAGATCGCGAACGAGGGTAAATTCCCCTCCCTTATCCCGGCCTCCCGCGATCAGCACGATGGTCTCCGAAAAAGCCTCCAAGGCCTTGGCCAGCGCCGCGACGGTGGTCGCCTTTGAATCGTTGACGTAGAGCACGCCGTTCCGTTTTCGGACCGGCTCGAGCCGATGTTCAAGCCCTTTGAATCCCCGAACGGCCTCCCGGATTTGACGCACCGGGCAACCGGAAACGATCCCCACGGCCGACGCCGCCAGGACATTCTCGAGATTGTGGTCCCCCCGCAACGGAATCTCATCCCGGCGGAGGATTTCCAGACCGCCGGAGGAACGCGATGCGTCCACGGAAACCACCCGACCCGAATCCAGATACACCCCCGGCTCCGGACGGCGGGTTCTGCCGATGAAGACCCGTCTCGATCGGATCAAATCGGCCCGCTTGAGAACCCATGGATCATCGGCGTTGATGACGGCCGCATCGTCGGCCGTCTGATTCTCAAAAATCCTCGCCTTGGCCGTCCGATACTCCTCCAGGCTCCGGTAGCGATCCAGGTGGTTGGGCGTCACGTTGAGCAACACCGCCACCCGGGGACGGAACGTCCGGACGGTTTCAAGCTGGAAACTGCTGACCTCCACAACGATCCAATCCCATTCGGTTTTTTCCAGAACGGCCTCGCACAACGGCCGTCCCAGGTTGCCTCCGATAAAAACCCGTCGGCCGGCGGCTTTCAAGATTTCACCCGTCAGCGCGGTGGTGCTGCTCTTCCCGTTGGTCCCGGTGATCGCCACGACGGGAGCGGTCGCGAAACCGAAACCCAGCTCGATCTCGCCGATCACCGGCACCCCCCGCGCCTGCGCGGCCCGGGCCGGCCCCACGCGGTCCAAAGGAATCCCCGGGCTCATCACGACGAGGTCCGCATCTTGAAACGCCGATTCAGGATGTCCACCGATCTCATACCGGACCGGGCTTCCTTTCAAGACGGCCAACGGTCCTTCCAACTCGGCGGCGGGCCGACGGTCCGTCACGGTCACCCGCGCCCCCCGTTGGATCAATAAGCGGGTCGCGGCCTGGCCGCTCCGACCCAGGCCCACGACCGTGACCCTTCTGCCCTCGACGTCCTGCGCCATCCCGTCACCGGAGCTTCAGGGTGCTCAAACTCAGAAGCGCCATGACGATGGCAATGATCCAGAACCGCACCACCACCTTGGACTCCGACCACCCTTTGAGTTCAAAGTGATGGTGCAGCGGCGCCATTAAAAAAATCCGCTTGGCCCGCAACTTGAACGAGGCCACCTGAAGGATCACCGACAGGGCCTCGATCACAAACAACCCCCCGACAAACAGCAGAAGAAATTCGTGTTTGGTGATCACGGCCACGGTGCCCAGCATCCCGCCCAACGGCAAGGAGCCCACATCCCCCATGAACACGGAGGCCGGATGACTGTTGAACCAGAGAAACCCCAAGCAGGCGCCGAAGAGCGCGCCGCAGACCACCGCAAGTTCCCCCGCCCCTTCCAGATAGGGAATCAGCAGGTAGTCCGCGAAAATGCGATGGCCGGTGATGTAGGTGACGATGGTATAGGCCACGGCGGCGACGGCGACCGGCCCCGTTGCCAGACCGTCCAAGCCGTCCGTCAGATTCACGGCGTTCGAGGCCCCCACGATCACCAGCACGGCGAACGGCAGATACGCCCATCCAAGATCGGGATGGATATTTTTAAAGAACGGCAGGCTCAATTGCGTGGAGTAATTCAGGCCTCCGTAGAGAATGCCCACAATCCCCGCGGCGACGGCCGTCTGGGCCGCCAATTTGTATCTCGGCCATAATCCCGCCGAGTGTTTTTTGACGAACTTGAGATAATCGTCCACGAAACCGATCAGTCCGAAAAGCGCCAGCGATAAAACGGTCAGCCAGACATACGGACTCTCAAGATCGGCCCAGAGCCAGGTGGCTCCCAGCACCGCCACGAGGATGATGAGGCCCCCCATGGTCGGCGTCCCGGCCTTCGAAAGATGGGTCTTCGGTCCGTCGGACCGGATCTGCTGTCCGATCTGGGATTGCTGCAGCTGCCGGATCACCCAGGGGCCGATCGCAATGCAGATCACAAAAGCGGTCAGAACGGCATAGCTGGTCCGAAACGTAATATAGCGGAGGACGTTGAAAAATGGATTATTGGCGTGCAAAAAATACAGGAGATAAAACATGGCCCCCTATCGCCCGTTCAGAAGATAATCCAAGATCCGTTCCATTCGCATTCCCCGCGAGCCCTTAATCAAAATCACGTCGCCGCTTTCCGTCATTCCCTTCAAGGCCTGCGCGACCTCGGACGGCTCCCGGCAGACCCTCACGCGATCGCGGTCCAATCCATCGGCCCGCGCCGATTCCGCGATGGCGGCGGCGAGATCTCCCATGGTGATCAGCGCGTTGATGCCAAAAGCCGCAACCGCCCGGCCCATCCGCCGATGCGCGTCGGCCGAAGCCGCGCCCAGTTCCAACATATCGCCCAACACCGCGATCCGTCGGCCCGTCCCGCCGAATCGGCTCAAGGTTTCCAGAGCGGCCCGCACAGAGGCCGGGTTCGCGTTATAGACGTCGTACAGGACGGTCCGACCTTCCCAGGAAATCAATTCCGAACGCATGGCGACCGGATGGAACGCCTCCAGGCCGTGCTTGATTTCCGCCGGTTCACATCCCAGGACCAGGCCCGCCGCGGCCGCGGCGGCGGCGTTCAGGACGTTATGGCGACCGATCATCGGCAGGAGGATCGGCGCCCGGGTTCGATCGGACCCGAACGCGTTTGGCGCGCCCGCTCCGCGACCGGAGCGTCCCGGGGATCGCCCGATTCCAACGACGGCCGGATTCCAGCTCAAGGTCATCCGGATTTGCGAACCCGTCTCTTGGACCTCTTCGGCCGAGATATCGGCGTCCGGGTCAAATCCGAAGGTCACGACACGGCCCGGCGCGCGGGATCGAAGGGTGGCATAAAACGAATCATCCCGGTTGAGAAGGGCCACCCCGTCCGCCGGGGGCAGTGCCTCCAGCAGTTCGGCCTTGGCCGAGGCGACCGCATCGATGTCTCCCAGTGTTTCGAGATGGGCCGGACCGATGTTGGTGATCAACCCCACCCGAGGCGTCGCCAGTTCGCACAGACGCCGAAGATCTCCGGCCCGGCTGATTCCCATTTCCAGAACGGCCGCCTGATGGCGCGCGGTGAGACGAAGCAGCGTGAGCGGAACGCCGATCTGGTTGTTGATGTTCCCTTCATTTTTCAACGTGACATACCGGCCCGACAAAATCCCCGCGATCATTTCCTTGGTCGTGGTCTTGCCGTTGCTGCCGGTCACGGCGATGACGGGCAGAGACCACCGCTTCCGGTGAAACCTCGAAATCTCCTGCAACGCCGCCAGGGTGTCCGTTACGCCGATGAGGATTTTGCCGCGCAACAGCGCCTCTTCATCCGCCGTTTTCGGAATGCGATGGGCCGAAACATTCACCACCACGCCGCAGGCTCCGCGCGCCAAGGCCTCGTAAACGAACCGGTGGCCGTCAAACCGTTCTCCCCGGATGGCCAGGAAGAGCTCTCCCGAGCGGATCGTTCTGGAGTCGATCGAAATCCCCGGAACGGCCAGGGACGAATCGCCCCGTATCAACCGTCCGCCGGTGGCCGACACGATCTCGGCCGCTGTAAACAACGTCTCCATTCCAATCGCCTCAAGACCCACGCGTGCCGCCTCCGGATCGATGGTTTCGGATCCAGTCGTCGGCCAGCCGTCGATCGTTGAAGGGAATCATGCGATCGCCGATGATCTGGTATTCCTCATGGCCCTTGCCGGCCAAAACGACGGCATCTCCCGGCCGGGCCAGACCCAACGCCCGCATGATCGCTTCCTCCCGGTCCACGATCGTCATAACCTGGACGGGCTCTTTTCCCCGCGCCGCCCCTTCCCGCGCGCCGACTTCCACTTCCTTTATGATCCCGGCGGGATCCTCGCCGCGGGGATTATCGGAGGTGATCACCACCACGTCGCTGTAGAGGGCCGCGACCCGGCCCATGGGGGCCCGTTTTCCCCGATCCCGGTCGCCCCCGCAGCCGAAGACCGTAATGATCCTTCCCGGGGTCAACTCCGTCAACACACGGAGCAGGCGGTCCAGCGCGTCTTCGGTGTGCGCAAAATCGATGATCACCTTGAAGCCCTGTCCGGAATCGAGGCGTTCGAATCGGCCCGGCACGCCCGGAAGGGACGCAATGCCCCGTTGAATATTCTCCAACGGAATGTCCAGGTGGAGAGCCGCACCGATCGCCGCCAGAAGGTTGTAGACATTGTAGCGGCCCACCAAACTGGATTGGACCGGAAAGGACCCCGCCGGCGTGACGGCCGTGAAGGCCAGTCCATCCAGATGGCTGCGGAGGTCTTTGGCGGTCAGGTCGGCGGGGCGGTCCAGGCCGTAGGTCCATACCGGGACCGAAACGGATTCGATCAAGCGGCGGCCCCAACCGTCATCCTCGTTTATGACGGCCCGTTTCGGCGCGGTTTTCCGGGACGGCGCCGCCAGGCTTATAAACAGCATGCGCTTCGACTCCAAATAGTCCTCCATCGTATGATGAAAATCCAGATGATCCTGGGTCAGATTGGTGAAGACGGCCACGTCGAACTCGCACCCGTCGACCCGGTGGAGCGTCAACGCGTGCGAGGAAACCTCCATCACGACGTGCCCGGCCCCTTTTTCAACCAGCCGGGCCAACAGCGCCTGCAGGACGGGGGATTCGGGCGTGGTGTGGGTCGAGGCCACGACCTCCCCGGCCAGATCGTAGGTCACGGTGCCCAATAACCCGACGGGATAACCGGCCGCTTGAAGAATGCTCCGGATCACATAGGTCACGGTCGTTTTGCCGTTGGTCCCGGTCACGCCGACGACGCGAAGACGCGACGAAGGATGGCCGTAGAACTCTTCCGCCAAACGCGCCAGGGCGACCCGGGCATCCCTCACCTGGATGACCGGGACCTCCCCTTTCAACGCGGGCGGGATGGCCGGGCTCTCCGTCACGACGGCCGCGGCGCCCCGTTCGATCGCCTCCTTGAGAAAGGCGTGGCCGTCCGAATGCCGGCCGCGGATGGCGACAAACAAACTGCCGGGCCGCGCCTGCCGCGAATCCGACACCACGTGGCGGATCTCCGGCGACCGGTTTTCGTCCTTCGTCATCACCCGGGCTTCCGGGATCGCCCGCAACAGTCTGTCCAATCGCATGGTCTCCACGACAACACCCGCGTCTATCCGGCCGAGGTCAGCACGATTCGCTCCTGCGACCGCGGCGGCACTCCCAGGTATCTCAAAACCTGCTCGGCGACGTTCCGGAATACGGGCGCCGCCACGGTGCCCCCCCATGATACTCCCTTGGGATCGTCCACCACAACCAGCACGACGATCCGGGGATCATCCGCCGGAACGATTCCGACGAAGGAAACGACCCCGTCCCGCGCGGAATACTGCCGGGTAGCCGGGTCGATCTTCTGGGCGGTTCCCGTTTTGCCGGCGATCCGATAGCCGGGAATGGCGGCCTTCTCGCCCGTGCCGTCTTTGGACACCGTTCCCTCCAGGACCGTCATCATCCGGGCGGCCGTTTCGGGGGACACGGGGCGCCGTCGGGCCTCGGGAAGGAAGGTCTGGATCGCGCGGCCGTTCTCGTCCCGGATCTCCGAAACGAGACGCGGGCGCATCAATACGCCTCCGTTGGCGATCGCGGAAACGGCCGCGACGAGTTGAAGGGGCGTCACGGCCACCTCCTGGCCGATGGCGATGGAGGGCAGAGACCGTCCCGACCAATCACGCGGCGGTTTGATCAATCCGGGCGATTCGCCCTCGACATCGATCCCGGTCTTCTCGCCGAACCCGAAGGCCCGGATGTACCGGTACAGGCGGTCCGCATCCATCCGCATGGCGATCTTGATCATTCCGATGTTGCTGGATTTCTGGATGACCTCCCGAAACGTCAGGTAGCCTTCCTTTTCGGCGTCCCGAATGAACCCGCCGGCGATGGCCATCCTCCCCTCTTCACAATAAAAAACATCGTCGGGGCCGGCCACGTGTTCCTCCAGGGCCGCGGACGCCGTCACGATTTTAAACGTCGATCCCGGTTCATAGGCGTCCGTTACGGCCCGGTTGCGCCACAACTCGGGACGCCGCGATTCGACGCGGTTGGGGTTGAATTCCGGACGAACGGCCAGGCCCAGGATCTCGCCCGTTTTAGGGTCCATCACGATCACGGAGCCGTCGTCGGCCCGGGTCTCCTCCATCACGGCATCCAGTTCGGTTTCCGCAATGTGCTGAATCACTTCATCGATCGTCAGCACCAAGTCTTTTCCCCGGGACGGCGCAAAGGAATCCAAGCCCTTTTGAAAAATCGCGTGGCCGAACGCATCGCGCTCCACGACCGCCCATCCCTTCTCTCCTTGCAGTTGCCGGTTGTACGCCAGCTCGATGCCCTCGAGTCCTTGATTGTCCACCCCGGCGAAGCCCAGGAGGTGGCCCATCAGGTCTCGTTTGGGATAGAACCGCTGACTTTCGTTTAACGTTCCGACTCCGTCGATGCCCAGATCCATGACGCTCCGGGCCACGGCCGGGCTGACTTTTCGCTCGATCCAGACAAAGTTCTTGTTGCCCTCCAGCCGTTTTTGGATCGATTTGTCGTCGGACCGAAGAACGCGGGCCAGTTCAAGAGCCGCCGCTCCGCGATCCGAAATGAGGGAGGGCATGGCATAGACGGAAGGGACCTCCACATTGGTGGCCAGGATCCTCCCTTTCCGGTCGAAAATGGTTCCCCGTTCCCCCTCCAGAATCACGCTTTTTTCATGTTGCCGTTCGGCCCGCTTCGAAAGTTCCGTCGCTTCGACCACCTGCAGCGCGCACAACCGGACGAGAACACCGATGAAACCGATCGCCAGAAGAACGCCGGTCAGAAAGATTCGGCTTGTGGAACCGTTGAAGGCTCTCATGGTCCTTTTTTTGCGATCCGCAGCGGCGTCGCGAGAGGACGGGACAAATCGCGGGACGCATCGGACGGCGCCCCCCTTTGAACCAACACGACCTGCCCTTCCTGCGGTTTGATCATCCCGAGCTTTGCGGTCGCAATCCGTTCAATGCGATCCAGGTCCGAAAGCGTTTCGACTTCGACGAGGAGTTGCTTGTGCATCTGCTGCATCGCCTTCCGCTTCTGCTCCGACTGCTCGACTTCATATCCCAGGGTCACGATGTGAACATGCTGCCAGATATCCAGAAGGACCACCAGCACAAGGGCCGCCCCGATCCCGACGCGTCGCACGATCATACCGTTCCCGAATCGCCCGGCGCCGGCGCGGCCGCCATCCGTTCCACCGCACGGAGTTTGGCGCTCCGGGAACGCGGATTGACCCGGATCTCCTCGGGGCCGGGAACGACGGGCTTCTTGGTGATCAGCCGCAACTGCGGCGGCTCGGTCTGGGTCAAGGCTTTGAAGGTCCTTTTCACGATGCGGTCCTCCAGGGAATGAAACGAGATGACGCACAATCTCCCGCCGTCGTTCAGAACGGAAACGGCTTCGGCCAACCCGACGCCCAACTGGTCCAACTCCTGATTCACGACGATTCTCAAGGCCTGAAAGGTTCGGGTCGCCGGGTGAATCCGCCGCCCTTGGCCCGACCGGGGAACCGCCCGGCGGATCAGGTCGGCCAGTTGGAGGGTCCGACTAACCGGCGCTTTTTGACGTTCGTCGACGATGGCCCGGGCGATGCGCCGAGACCACCGCTCCTCGCCGTATTCAAACAGCACCTGCATGAGTTGACGTTCGGGAAGGGAATTCACCAAGACCGCGGCCGTGACCGGCGATCGCCGGTCCATGCGCATATCGAGAGGGCCGTCTTTTTGGAAACTGAAGCCCCGTTCGGAATCCGTCAATTGCAATGTGGACACGCCCAAATCCATCAGGATTCCATCAACCGCCCGAACGCCCTGAGCGCTCAGAAGCGTTCCGAGGTTTTTAAAACCGCCGTGCAAAAGTCGCACGCGGCTCCCGTGCCGTTTTAACCGCTCCCCCGCCCTCCGGACCGCTTCCTCATCCCGGTCGATTCCGAAGAGCAAACCGTCCGGCGCCGTCGCGTTAAGGATCGCCTCGGCGTGGCCCCCTTCCCCCACGGTACAGTCCACGTAAATCCCGTGCGGTCGCAAGCGGAGCGTTTGAATCACCTCGTCCTTAAGAACGGGGATATGGCAATAATTTTCGTCCGTGGTCAAAGACCAAGACCGGACAACGCCGCGCCGATCTTTTCGGAGTTCTTCGGCATCTGGGATTCTTTCTCTTTCCATCGCTTCGCATCCCAGATTTCGATCTTGTTGAAAATTCCAAGCATGACGATTTCTTTCGTGATCCGGGCGTACTCCCGGAGCGCCGGGGAAAGCAGGATCCTTCCCTGCCGGTCCAGCGGGCATTCTACCGCGCCGGAATAAAAAAACCGAAGCCAGTCTTTCACTTCCTGCTGCATCGCCGGGATGGTCTTGACCTTCTCCTGCATGATCTGCCATTCTTCAATGGGATAGGCCACCAGGCATTGATCGAGGTCGGTGGTCACGATCAGTTTCTCTTCATAACGCTCGGCCAGGGTTTCGCGGAACTTGATTGGAATGCTGACGCGACCCTTCGAGTCCACCGTGTGCTGAAAGCGACCGAGGAACATCGATCCCCCGCTTCTCCATTTCATCCCACTTTATCCCACTTGCAGCCACAAGTATACACCAAGAGGCTCTCTTGTCAAGAAAAAAAACGATTAGATTATGGAAATTATTACCGAATTGGATCAGACACCATATTTGGGGTTAACGGGTAACGAGGACCCCGATCTGTAGTCGGATGAGGTGAAACACAACCATTTATAATGGTCCAACCTCACGGCGGACTGTCATGGTTTCTTGATTAGTTTTTACCCAAGTGCTGCAAACCATGCGGTCCGAATCTTCCATATCCGATTCAAACGACCCTTTCTTCACTGGGCATGCAACGGAACATTGCACGGTTCGCAACGGTTTTTTATCGGGCTCGGACGAAACGGCAAGGATCGCAGGCTTGGATCGGGACCAAACTTCTTGACAGTATTGGTCATTTTCTGTTAAGTTGATAAGTCTTCGGCCGTGAATTTATAGGCGAATCGCCCGGATAAAATGCATTAAACAAAAAGGGCCGTTTCGAAAATAGCCATGCGGATAAAAATCAACGGCAAGCCAGAGGAAATCGAAGCCAAAACGGTCCTGGAATTGCTCCGGGCGAAAGAGATCGAACCCCGGATGGTTTCGGTTGAACTCAACTCAATCATCGTCGATCGGGAGGCTTATGCCGCCACGTCATTAAAAGAGGGAGACTTGCTGGAGTTCCTATTCTTCATGGGCGGAGGCGGAAGTTTTTATCCAGCGAGCAAGGCGAGCGACCTGCCTGCCGGCAGGCAGGGAGGGGGAGGCCGAAAATTCCCCGCAGGGAAATTTTCCCCTATTTACGATTTACGTCCTTGGGCGGGGAATTTGGTGACTCGAGAATGGCAAATCGTAAATAAGGGAAACCGGAACCCGCGGAAGCTTCAGTGGAGGGGGCGACGCGAGCCCCTATAAAAAGATGACGGACCCATGGCACAATGATATTTCCCGGTTGATCGGCCGCACACCCATGGTCCGGCTCAATCGTTTGAGTCCCCCGGACGGGGCCGCCGTTTTTGCCAAGGTGGAATTTTTCAACCCCGGCGGCAGCGTGAAGGACCGGATCTGCCTGAACATGATCAATGAAGCCGAACGGCAGGGCCGGCTGAAACCCGGCGCCACCATGGTCGAACCGACCAGCGGCAACACCGGCATCGGCCTGGCCATGATCGCGGCCGTGCGCGGATACAAACTGATCCTCGTCATGCCGGAGAGCATGAGCATGGAGCGGGCCAGTCTTCTTTCCTCCTACGGCGCCCAGCTGGTGCTGACGCCGGCCTGGGAGGGAATGCGCGGATCGATCAAGGAGGCGGAGCAGCTTCTTGAACAGAACCCGACTTATTTCATGCCGGATCAATTTTCGAACCCGGCCAATCCGGAGATGCACCGCAAGACGACGGCGGTCGAGATCTGGGAGGCCATGAACGGGCGGATCGACGCCTTCGTGGCCGGCGTCGGAACGGGCGGCACGATCACGGGCATCGGCGAACTGCTGAAGTCGCGCCTTTCCGATGTCCAAATCGTCGCGGTGGAGCCCACGGCGTCGGCCGTTCTGTCCGGCAACGAACCGGGCCCCCACAAGATCCAAGGCATCGGGGCCGGCTTCGTTCCCAAGGTTCTGAATCGAAGCATCATCGACAAGATCGTCACGGTGACGGATGAAGAAGCCTACCGCACCGCGAAACTTCTGGCGCGGGAGGAAGGCCTGCTGGTGGGGATCTCTTCCGGAGCGAACGTCTTCGCCGCCCAGAAAGTGGCCAAGGCCCTCGGCCCGGGAAAGCAGGTCGTGACGATCCTGCCCGACACGGGCGAGCGGTATATCAGCATCGAAAAATATTTTAACATTTAATCGCTGGGAGGGGGCGACGCCGGCCCCGATCAATCAATTTGGAATTCAACGACCAACAAATACAGCGCTACAGCCGGCACATTATCCTTCCCGAAGTCGGGGGGAAGGGACAGAAACGGATCTGCCAGGCGAAGATATTGATCGTCGGCGCAGGCGGATTGGGCTCTCCAGCCGCCCTCTATCTGGCCGCCGCGGGGGTGGGAACGATCGGGATCATCGACGGGGATGTGGTCGATCTGACCAACCTCCACCGGCAGGTTCTTCACCACACGCCGGACGTGGCCCATCCGAAAGTGTTCTCCGCGCGCGACAAAATGCTCGCGATCAATCCGGACGTGAACGTCGTGACCTATTATGAACGGCTGACGGCCAAAAACGCTCTTTCCATCTTGAACGACTACGACATCATTCTGGATGGAACGGACAACTTCCCCGCCAAATTCCTGATCAACGACGCCTGTTTTTTCGCGAAAAAGCCGTTGATCCACGGCGGTATCCTCCGTTTCGACGGACAGGTGATCACCATTCGGCCGGGCCAGAGCGCCTGTTATCGTTGCATTCACCGTAACCCGCCCCCGAACGGTCTGATCCCGACCTGTCAGGAGGCCGGGGTGATCGGTGTTCTGGCCGGCGTGATCGGAACGATTCAGGCGACCGAGGCGCTGAAGCTCATCCTGGGCATCGGCCAGCCCTTGACCGACCGGTGGCTCATCTACAACGCGTTGACCGCCCAGTTCCGATCCGCCCGCGTCAAACGTCAGGCCCACTGCCCCCTCTGCGGGGATCGGCCGACGATCACCGAGCTGATCGAGTACGACCAGGCGGTCTGCGAAATTTAGCCGTTTCAGGATTCATATGGCCAAGATCAAAGGTCTTCAATGTCGCGAATGCAAGAAGGAGTACCCGGCCGAGCCGCTCCATGTCTGCGAGTTTTGTTTCGGTCCGCTCGAGGTGAATTACAATTACGACGAGATTCGCACGATGATCTCGAGGGAAACGATCCTTAAGGGGCCGAAAAGCCTGTGGCGTTACGCCGCCCTCCTGCCGGTCGAGGGCCCGCCGACCGTCGGGCTTCACGGCGGCCTGACCCCGATGGTCAAGGCCCACAACCTGGCGCGCGTTCTGGGGCTCGAGGCGCTTTATCTTAAAAACGACACGGTGAATCATCCGACCCTATCCTTCAAAGACCGGGTCGTGGCCGTGGCCCTCACCCGGGCCAAGGAGCTGGGATTCGACACCGTCGCCTGCGCCTCGACCGGAAACCTGGCCAATTCCGTATCGGCCCACGCCGCGCAGGCCGGGCTGAAAGGCTACGTCTTCATCCCCAGCGATCTGGAAGCCGCCAAGATCCTGGGCAATCTGATTTACAAGCCGAGGGTCGTCGCCGTGGAAGGCAATTACGATGACGTCAACCGCCTCTGCAGCGAGATCGCCTCCGAATACGCCTGGGCTTTCGTGAACATCAACATCCGGCCGTACTATGCGGAGGGATCCAAGACCCTCGCCTACGAAACGGTCGAACAGCTCGGATGGCGCAGCCCGGACCATGTGGTCGTCCCCATCGCCTCCGGGTCGTTGCTGACCAAGATCTGGAAAGGGCTGAAGGAGTTCGAGCAGCTGGGACTGATCCCGGCGGTCAAGACGCGGGTCAACGGCGCCCAGGCGGAGGGCTGCTCGCCCGTGGCCGAGGCCTTCAAGGCCAAACGGGACTTCATCAAGCCGGTGAAGCCGCAGACCATCGCCAAGTCGTTGGCGATCGGAAACCCGGCCGACGGTTATTACGCCCTCAAGACCGCGAAGGAGACCGGCGGATCCATCGAGACAGCCACCGACCCGGAAATCGTCCAGGGGATCACCCTCTTGGCCGAGACCGAAGGCATCTTTGCCGAAACCGCCGGCGGGGTGACCGTAGCGGTCTTGAAGAAATTGGTGGAGCAGGGCGTGATCCGCAAAGGGGACCTGACGGTGGCCTACATCACCGGGCACGGGTTAAAGACCCAGGAAGCGGTCCTGCAGGCCGTGGGCGCGCCGGTGCGGATCCAGCCCAGCCTCGCCAGCTTTGAGGAAACCTTTCAGAACATCAAACGGAGGAACGCGTAATGTCGGTGAAGGTTCGAATTCCCACGCCGCTGAGGTCGCTCACCGCCGGACAAAGCGTGGTGGAGGTGGCCGGAAAAGACATCGGAGAGGTGATCGAGCGCCTTGAAAAACAATACCCCGGCATCAAGACCCGCATTTGCGACGAAGAGAATCAGATCCGGCGCTTCGTCAATATCTACGTGAACGAGGAGGACATCCGGTTCAAACAGGGACAGGCGACCCTTCTGCGCGAAGGGGATGAAGTCTCGATCATCCCGGCGATCGCGGGCGGCGCCGGGGGGGAGGGCGGACGATGGCCAGCCTGAAGGTTCATATCACGTTTCCGGAAAACAAGATCAAGGAGCCGATCATCTACCAGATCGGCCAGAAGTACCAGGTGATCACGAATGTCCGGCGGGCCGACGTCACGGAAAAAACGGGATGGGTGGACCTGGAGCTGACCGGCGACCCGAAAGAGATCGAGCGGGCCGTGGAAGGCCTGAAAAAAATGGGCGTCAAGGTGGACCCCATCGAACGCAATATTATCGAATGAACTAGATACTCAGCGCGCAAAGCGCGCGAGAGGGGGAGGCTCCATTCGGCTTTGCCAATGGAGGGGGCGACGTGAGCCTCCATAAAAAGGACGGACCATGGACTTCACCGAAGAGCAGATACAGCGTTACAGCCGTCATATTATTTTAAAAGAGGTCGGGGGAAAGGGGCAGCAGAAAATCGCCAAATCCAAGGTCCTCTGCATCGGGGCCGGCGGTCTCGGATCGCCCGCCGCGCTGTACCTGGCCGCCGCCGGCGTCGGGACGCTCGGCATCGTGGACGCCGACACGGTGGATCTGTCCAACCTTCATCGGCAGGTGATCCATACCACCGCCCGCCTGAACACGCCCAAGGTCGAATCGGCCCGGGCGACGATCGCCGCGATGAACCCGGACGTCAAGGTCCGGACCTATCCCGTGCGCCTGACGTCCGAAAACGTCATGGAGATCCTCCGCGATTACGACGTCGTGCTGGACGGCTCCGACAATTTTCCGACGCGCTTTCTGATGAACGACGCCTGCTTTTTCACGAAGAAGACCCTGGTCTCGGCCAGCATCTTCCGGTTTGACGGCCAACTCACGACGATCAAGGCCCATGCCGGTTATCCCTGCTACCGCTGCCTCTACCACGAGCCGCCTCCGGCCGGACTGGTTCCGAGCTGCCAGGAAGCCGGCGTGCTGGGCGTGCTGGCCGGAACGGTGGGCGTTCTCCAGGCGACGGAGGCCTTGAAGGAAATTCTGGGTATCGGACGGCCCCTCTACGATCGACTGATGATCTACGACGCCCTGGAAATGACCTTCCGCGAGGTCAAGATCCACAAGGACCCGAACTGCCCGCTCTGCGGAAAGTCGCCCAGGATCACGACGCTCCTGGATTACGAGCAGTCCTGTACCCTCTGATCCTCCCGACCCCATGCTGAACATTCCGAAAGCGATCTACGACCAGATGCTGGTCCAGGCCCGGGCCGAGGCGCCGAACGAATGCTGCGGCCTGCTGGCCGGGCGCGACGGGACCGTCGACCGGATTTTTCCCATGACCAATATCGAGCGGTCGCCGGTCCGCTACCTGATCGATCCCAAGGAACAGTTCGCGGCCTTCAAGGATATGCGGGCCAAAGAGACCGAGCTGCTGGCGATCTATCATTCCCATCCGCAGACGGAGGCCTACCCGTCGGCCACCGACGTCCGGCTGGCCTATTATCCCGATGCGGTTTACATCGTCATCTCGCTTCGCGACCGCGGCCGTCCCGTCGTGAACGCCTACCGGATCGTCGACGACACGATCACGCCGGAGGAGTGGAAGGTCGATGGACCGACGCATCCCGCATGACCTCCGCCGGGGGCTGAGCCGGCTCTGGCGCGGCCGCGGCCGGATCGCGGCCTTCGGCCTCCCGATCCTCGGGGCGGCCTTCGCGATCTATCTCGCCGCGCTGTACGTCATCGTCACCCACCGCTTCGAAGGACAGCGCTGGCGGCTGCCCTCCAAGGTCTATTCCGACTCCTTCATTCTCTATCCCGGACAGGACATCAACGGAATCCGGCTTCGGGACCGCCTGCGGCGGCTGGACTATCGCCCGGTCGCGGTTGCCCCCGAGCACGCCGGCGAATTCCGTCTCGAACCGGATTCCCTCACGCTCTACCTCCACGATTTCGAATACCCGGATCATCTTTTCAAGGGTCTTCCGGTCCGGCTGGATCTTGAAAACGGCCGGATCGCCGCCATCCGGGAAATGCCGTCCGAAAACCGGCTGGCCCTCGTCGAGCTCGAGCCCGAGCTGATCGCGGCTTTTTACGATCAGGCATGGGAAGAACGCGACCTCGTCCGCCTCGACCAGGTCCCGCCGCGCCTGATCGACGCCGTCCTCGCGGCCGAGGACCGTCGCTTTTATCAACACGGCGGGATCGATCCCCGGAGCCTGCTCCGCGCGGCCTGGGTGAACCTCCGGGAACGCGCGATCGTCCAGGGCGGCAGCACGCTGACGCAGCAGCTCGTCAAGAATTTTTATCTCAATCAGGAGCGCACGCTCAACCGGAAACTGAACGAGATCTTCATGGCGATCCTGCTCGACCTGCGCTACCCCAAGAATGAAATCCTCGAGGCCTACCTGAACGAGATCTATTTCGCGCAGAGCGGAACGATGGGGGTCTACGGCATCGGCCAGGCTTCCCGGTTCTATTTCGGGAAGCGGCCCCAGGAACTCACCCTCGGGGAGTCGGCCCTTCTGGCCGGGATGATCAAATCGCCGAACATCTATTCGCCCTTTCACAACCCGAAGCGGGCCGCGGCCCGGAAGGCCTACGTGCTCGACCGGATGCTCGCGCTGAACAAGATCGGCCGGGAGGAATACGTGAGCGCCCTCAACGAGCCGATTCCGACCGGCCGGCCGGCGCTTCAGGAACGCTTCGCCCCCTACTTCGTCGACTTCGTCCGCCAGCAGCTCGCGGATCATTACGCGCCCGACGTCCTGACCTCGGAAGGTCTCCGGATTTTCACCACGCTGGACACGCAGCAGCAGCGGGCGGCCGAAACCGTCCTTTCGAAGGGCTTGGGCGGGCTCGAGGCGGCCTATCCCCATCTCCGTCGCGGCGACCCGAGGGCGAAGCTTCAGGGGGTCCTGATCGCCGTCCAGCCCCAGACCGGCCGGATCAAGGCGATGGTGGGCGGGCGGGACTACGCCGTCAGCCAGTTCAACCGGGCCGTCCAGGCGCGCCGGCAGCCCGGATCGCTGTTCAAACCCTTCGTCTACGCCGCGGCGCTGTCGCAGGCCGTCACACCCGACGGCTCGCCTTACACCGCCGCGACGCGCATCGAGGATGCGCCGGTCACTCTCTCCTCGCCCGACGGGGTCTGGAGCCCCCAGAACTACGACAAAATCTTCCACGGCACGGTGACGCTGCGGACGGCGCTCGAAAACTCGCTGAACGCGGCCACGGTCCGCTTGGCCGACACGATCGGAACGGAGCGGGTGATCGCGATGGCCCAGGCGATGGGGATCCGAAGCCCGCTGAAGAACCTTCCCTCGCTGGCCCTGGGAACGTCCGAGGTCGTCCCGCTCGAGATCGCGATCGCCTACGGCACGATCGCGAACGGCGGGATCCGGGTTGAGCCGATCGCGGTGAAAGAGGTCGTCTCGGCCGACGGCCGGGTGCTGGAACGGCGTTCGCTCGAAATGACGCCCGCGCTCACGCCCCAGCAGGCCTATCTCCTCACGACGCTTTTGGAAGGCGTGGTGGAGCGCGGAACGGCGCGGGGCGTCGTCAGCCGCGGCTTTACGAGGCCGGCGGCCGGAAAGACCGGCACGACGAGCAACGACAAGGACGCGTGGTTCTTAGGCTTCACACCGGACCTGCTCGGCCTCGTCTGGGTCGGCTTCGACGCCGGGCCGGCGGGGGAGTCGAGCCCGGCCGACCTGAGGCTGCCCGGATCGCAGGCCGCCCTCCCGATCTGGACCGATTTCATGAAACAGGCCACGGCAGGCCAGCCGGTTTCCCGCTTCGCCGTTCCGCCCGGGATCGTCTTCGAGATGATCGATCCGGCCTCCGGCCTGATCTCGGGCCGGGACTGCCCGGACGGAGTCCGGGAGGCCTTCATCCAGGGGACGGAACCCCGGCTCCGCTGCGGCGAGTCGGACGGGCTGCCGAAAAAAATTTACCGCTGGTTCAAACAGTTGATCTCGTCGCGATGAAGAAACGAGCATGCGCTTTCCTCGGGCCGTGGTGGATCGTCGCGGCCGCATTTCTTTTACTGCCGGGCTGCATCCCGCCGTCCGGAGAGCCGCCCACGGGCGAGCCGCCGTTGACGCCGATCACCGGTCGGACGGCCGATCCTTCCCGGACCGGACAAGAGGAGGCCTCGCTGCAATTGACCGATCAGGGACGTCGGCTGATGGCCTCGGGCCGCCTGGACGAGGCCGACTCGGTATTCCAGAAGGCGATCTCGCTCTATCCGAACAATCCCTACGCCTATTATTATCTAGGCCAGGCCCGCTACCTCAGGAAGGACTATACCCGATCGCTGACCCCGCTCCGGCAGGCCGAGCTCTACCTCTCGGACGATCCGGCCTGGCTGGCCCGCGTCCACGCACTGCATGGACAGGTCGATGAAGCGCTCTCACAATTCGACGACGCGCGCAACCAGTACCAAAAAGCCCTCGCCCTTGACTCCCGCAACCCGGAAGCCCGCGACGGACTTGCGCGGGTCCAAACCCTCGCGCCGCCCGCCGAATAAAATAATCCACCGGTTTTTTGTTGACTGGGCCGGACCGCGGGGCTATGGTAATTAGGGAAAGGAGACTCATCATGTTATCGACTCGCGGATACGCCGTCAAAGGCCCGTCATCCAATTTTGAGCCGTTCAGCTTCGAGCGGCGCGAACCCGGCCCTCACGACGTGCTCATTGAAATCCTCTACTGCGGAATCTGCCACTCCGACATCCATCAGGCGCGGGACGAGTGGGGCGGCGCGATCTTCCCCATGGTCCCCGGCCATGAAATCATCGGACGCGTGACCCGCGTCGGCTACGCGGTGAAACGATTCAAAACCGGCGAAATCGCCGGGGTCGGCTGCTTCGTGGATTCCTGCCGGGTATGCGCGAGCTGCAAGGAAGGATTGGAGCAGTACTGCGATCGCGGCCCGAACTTTACCTACAACGGCCGCGAGAAGGACGGAAAAACGCCCACCTACGGCGGCTACTCCTCGCAAATCGTCGTGGACGAGCACTACACGCTCAAGATCTCGCCCAAGCTCCCGCCGGCCAACGCCGCGCCCCTACTCTGCGCCGGGATCACCACGTACTCGCCGCTCCGGCGATTCAAGGTCGGGCCGGGACAACGGGTCGGGGTGGTCGGGCTGGGCGGTCTGGGACACATGGCCGTCAAGCTGGCCGCCTCGATGGGCGCGGAGGTCACCGTCTTCAGCCGGTCCAACTCGAAAGAACAGGATGCGCGACGGCTGGGTGCGCGGGATTTCATCCTAACGAAGAATCCGAAGACCCTCGCCGTCCATGTCGGCCGCTTTGATTTCATTCTCGACGCGGTGTCCGCTCCCCATGATCTAAACGCGTATCTGAATCTGTTGCGCCGGGACGGAACCCTGGTGCTCGTGGGCGCGCCGGCAAAACCCGTCGAGATCCAGGCCTTCTCGCTCATTCCCAAGAGAAGACAATTGGCCGGCTCGATGTTCGGCGGCATTCGCGAGACCCAGGAGATGCTGGATTACTGCGCGGCCAAGAACATCGCCTCCGATGTCGAGGTGATCTCCATTCAACAGGTCGAGGCGGCTTACGAGCGGGTCATGAAAGGGGATGTCCGCTATCGTTTCAGCCTCGACATGAAAACGCTGTGACGGAAGGAATTCCATTAAAGTAAAGCGAAAAACGGGAGGTGGCGTATGGCGGGATTCGTGAAGGTCGGAACGACGGGGGACCCGGCCCCGGGACAGGGAAAGAAGGTCGAGGCGGGCGGCAAGAAGATTGCGTTGTTCAACGTCGACGGGACGTATTACGCGATCGACGACACCTGCTCCCATCGGGGCGGCCCCTTGTCGGAGGGCGAGCTTTCGGGGAACGAAGTCACCTGTCCCTGGCACGGCGCGGTCTTCGATGTGAAAACCGGAAACACCCTCGGGGCCCCGGCGACCAAGGGGGTCGCGCGCTACAACGTCCGCGTGTCGGGCGACAGCATCGAGGTCGAGGTTTGAGATCGGAAAGGCCGCTCATCAAAACATTATTTCATCACGGACGCCAGGAAGCGCTCGACGGCATAGGTCGTGATCTGACCGCAGGGGCCGTTAAAATGGACATCGCAGCCGTGCGTGGCCCAGGGAAGGCGCAGCAGGAAATGAGCGGCTCCCGATTCGGCCAGCCGGATCTCAAGCCGCCCGCTCTGCTCGAAGGAAACCAACTCGTCGCGCCCGCCGTGGATCAGAAGGGTCGGCGGGCTGTGCGGGCCGATGAAGCGGATAGACATCCAGTCCCGGAAGCTCGCCGCTATCGCCGTTTTGCCATCCGCCCCCATGGATCACGATCACCCCGGGAGCGGGACCCTGCGCCGTCCGCGGAGCATAGAGGTCGAGCGACAACGGATCGCCTTCCACCGTAGAATAAATCCGACTGCTTTTTTGAACCGGCGGCGAGGCGACGCCCCGGACGAGGTCGGCCGCGACCAGCGGCGCTGGCCTCGGGGATGCGTCGCCCGTCAAACGGGGCGAAGATGCTCCAAACGCCGCCGCAAGCCGGTCCGGAAGCGCCCGCGCGACCTGGCAGGCTCTCAAGGGAGTGACGAGGAGAAGAACCGAGGCGGCAAGCCCGAGCCCCGCCCCGATTCGTCCGAACCGGGTGGACCGCCATCCGGGAAGAAAGAGCAGGAGCGGAAGGGGCGCGGCCAGATAGCCCCACTCGGTGACGCCGATCGCCAGCATCCAAAGCAAGGTGGTGGGCGCCGGAAAGATCGCCAACAGCGCGACCATCAGACCGAGCGCCCCGACTCCCAGACGAAGCCGTCCGGTCACGTTGTCATGCCGTTGCGCAGAGGAGGGAAGAACAATGCCATCGACATTGACTCAAAGAAAAGAGTTCAGACCAAACCCTTGAAGTTATAGTACAAAAAAAGAAACATCGCGAATATCATGCCGATCAAAATGCCTACCGCCCAACGGAATTCAGTGTGAGGCGTCCGTTCAATACCCGATCGCAAGATATAACGATAACAATAGACCGGGATGCCAAACAGCCCGGAGAACACAAATATTATGTTCCAGATCCACCTCGTAGAATCCGAAAAATAAACCATCTTGTTATTAAAGTGATAAACACAAAGACATATCAACCCAATAGTTATAACAGCGCTGGCCACCCCTATTCCCTGCATTAACGGAGATAAATAAAACTTCAAATTGAGCCTAATCGGGAGAAAATAGAGAAGGATTTCGACGGCCAGAAAATAAATCACCATCCAGGCTGCGAACAATCCTATGAGCCGTTTTCTATTCAAAAGGTTTTCCGCAAGATCGGACAGATATTGCATCACAATTTACACCTGCACCTTAGATTGACCATCGTATAGACTGCCACTCCAACCTTTTGATGGGTCGTCGACTTGGCTCAACGCATGGGGGTTTCAAAATAAATCCCCCCGGAACAAACGTGCTCCGATCTCATTATTTGCTCATACCGGCCACTCTGCCAGAAGCGGCGGGACCTGTCAAGGTGATAAGCCGGCGGTTTTTTTGTTGACTGAATCGGCGTGCGGGACTATGGTAGGCGAACGTTTATGAATGAAGCGGCGGACGCAAGACATCTCATCGGAAACCCATAATCGGAGGGGGCCTTCTGTGTTGCTCGTGATGGTCGGGGCCCTGTCCGCGCTCTTCAGTCTCTACTCGGCCGGCCATGCGCTGCTGAACAAGCGGGACCCCAGATCGGCGCTGGGCTGGGTGGCCGTCTGCCTTTTAGTCCATCCCGCGGCCGGCGCGCTCCTCTACTGGCTGTTCGGCGTCAATCGCATCCACACCCGGGCGCAACGGTGGCAACAGCGCGGCGACTGGGGGCTGGCGCCGCACATCCGTCGGTTCTACCACATTCAGAAAACCGAGATGCCCGCCGAACTGAAGGAGGACGTGGCCGTCCTGCACGCCGTCTCGGACCGGGTCACCCACCGGCCGGTGCTGGGCGGCAACCGGGTGGGCATCCTGCATAACGGAGAACAGGCCTACCCCGCCATGCTGGCCGCGATCGCAGCGGCCCGTCGATCGGTCTACCTTTCCACCTATATTTTCGACACGGACCCCACCGGCCGACAATTCATCGACGCCCTGGCCGCGGCGGCGGCCCATGGCCTCGACGTACGGGTCCTGGTGGACGGGGTGGGCGCGCTTTATTCCCTCCCGCCGGCGCCCGGCCGCCTTCGAAAGGCCGGGGTCCGCGCCGCCCGGTTCCTGCCCTTGAGCGAGGGAATCTACATCAATCTCCGCAATCATCGGAAACTGCTGGTCGTCGATTGCTCCGTCGGCTTTACCGGAGGGATGAACATCGGCGACCGCCATCTGGCGCTGAACGAGGCAAACCCCCGGCGCGTGATCGACCTCCACTTTCAGATCGACGGACCGGCGGTCATGCAGATGGAGGAGGTCTTTCTGGAAGATTGGCGTTTTGCCACGGGTGATTCCGAACCCACGTCGCCCCCGGCCCGGGCCGCGGGCGCCGGCGAGGCCTATTGCCGGGGGATCAGCGACGGACCGAATCACGACTTCGAAATACTCCAGTTGATCATCGCCGGCGCCATCTCCGCGGCCAGAACCCGCGTACAGATCATGACGCCCTACTTCATTCCCGACGCGTCGCTGATCTCCGCCCTGACGGCCGCGGCTTTCCGGGGCGTCGAGGTCGAGATCATCTTGCCGCAGCGCAACAACCTGCCCTACGTCGGCTGGGCCTCGCAGGCCCTCTTGTGGGACCTGTTGCAGCACGGCATCCGCATCTCCTACCAACCCCCGCCGTTCGTCCACACCAAATATCTGCTGATCGACCGCGCCTACGCCCTCGTCGGTTCGTCCAATTTGGACCCCCGCAGCCTTCGATTGAACTTCGAGTTCAATCTGGAAATTTATGACGGCGCCACCATCGCCGCCCTCCGGAAACATTTTGAAGAGGTGCGCGGCCGCTCCCGGCTCACGACGCTTGCGGAGGTGGGCGGCCGCCCGTTCCTGATCAAGCTTCGGGACGCCACGACCAAACTCTTTGCCCCCTATCTATAGCGACAGGGCCCCGAGCGTAATTCCGCACGGTCAAAAAATTCAAACGCCGCCCCGGCCCAACGCGGGTGGGGTTTAAAAATAAAACTCCCCGGCTTTAATATAACCGAATTAAGTATCGTGTCCCTGGAATTTCGGAATTTGGAATTTTTTCGAAAAAGAGTTCGGCCGGAAGATCACCACGCGAAATTGGAATACGATTGAAAGGGTTTTGGAAACGAACAAATAACACGAACAGTTGGACGTCGAAGGTTAGAGCGAAGGTTATTTGCCTTGCATGGCTGTAGTCGATACGCTACAATCCATTCATGGCTAACAAGATAACGACCTATCAGGAAGACTTGATCGAGGCCCTCAAAAAACCTCGGGAGGCAGCAGCTTATCTGAACGCCGCGATGGAGGAAGACGACCGCGCCGTCTTCCTGCTCGCTCTGCGGAATGTCGCGGAAGCGCACGGCGGCATGGCATCGGTGGCAGAGAAAGCGCGTTTGAATAGGGAGAACCTCTACCGCATGCTCTCTGAGCGAGGAAACCCTGAAATCAAAAGTGTGTTACGTCTACTGCAATCGATGGGGCTGAAACTGTCCGTCGAGCCGAAAAACAAGAGGGCCAAATCATCAAAGATCAGAAAGGCCGCTTAACTCCGCCGCCCCGGCCCGACGTACGCGGGGTCAAAATATAATATACGTGTACTGGGTTTCTATTCCCTGTTTTTCTAAATTCGAGCGTCTCCATAGGTGGCTCTGACTTCTGGGGACAGATCAAGACACGCATTTAAAATAACGAGCCCATGCCTCAATAGGGTTTCTGTTCTCTTAGCTTCGTTATGGGGAACGTCGTGCTTTCCGCCGTGGAACAGGTTATTCCGTATCCGCCGAACTAGCTTGAGAAGTTTTTCAACCTC